>DAORIN010000011.1:0-9893 GCA_035438545.1 Minisyncoccota bacterium
CGTCGCGTAGCGCCTGAAGCTATAAGAACCGCTTTTGCCTCATACGACTTCCCTCCTGTGGTCGTTGCTTTGAACCCGCCCTCACTCTTTTCAAGCTTCGCCACGCGCTCCCCAATGACCGTCTCAAGCTTATCGCTCTTATATGCCTCAAGATGCGCACCGAGCGCTTTGGCAAGGTCCGCTCCGGCGATGTTTATTGTTCCAATCCAGTTCTGGATGCCTTCAGACACAGTAGACTGTCCGCCAATTTCTTCAGCGATAAGGACAGACTTCAAGTGCTTACGTGCGGCATAGACTCCTGCGGCTACTCCTGCGGGCCCGCCGCCGATGATGATGAGGTCGTTCATGTCCGGAGAGTATAACAAAATCCCCGACTGTCTGCCGGGGATTTCGTTGCTGCTATTTCTTATTTCGTCTCAGGAAGGATGGAATCGCTCCGCCCCAGCTGTCATCATCTTCAACGACAGGCTTTATCTCTGGCTTGTCATCGCGGCGCTCGCTTCGTGCGGTGACGATAGGCTCAGGACGCTCTTTCTTCGGCTCTTCCTCAACCGGCTTCGGTTCAGGCTTCATATCGTTATATATCTTGCCGCGGACTTCTTCCTGGTCCTTAGAAGGCATCTGGAAGAGGTTACGCTCCGCTGGGCGTGCCATCGGCAAGCTTGCTTCTGCGAAGCTGCTCTCCGGGAAGCCGGTAGCAATAACAATGATGCGGATCTGGCCCTTCTTGAGCTTCTCGTCGCGCATGATACCGAAGATGACTTTCGCATCCTTGTCGACCGACTCGCCGATGACCTTCGCTGCTTCCTGCACTTCGAGGATGCCGAGGTCTTCTGAGCCTGCGACCACGAAGAGTACGCCGTGGGCACCGTTGATAGAGACATCGAGAAGCGGAGAGTTGACGGCTGCAGCAGCAGCGTCGCGTGCGCGGTTGTCGCCTTCTGCAATACCAATACCCATGAGGGCTGGGCCTGCACCCTCAACCACTGCCTTGATGTCGTTGAAGTCGGTATTGATTTCTCCCGGCGTGGTGATGATGTCGGAGACACCTTCCACCGCCTGACGAAGAATCTCATCAGCAAACGCGAACGCAGCCTTTGCGGAAGTACCAGGCTCGACGATGGAGAGGAGCTTGTCGTTTGGGATGATGAGGTACGCGTCCACTTCTTTCTTAAGGTCGGCAAGGCCGCGCTCAGCAATCTCAGAGCGCTGCGCGCCTTCAAAGGAGAATGGGCGAGTGACTACCGCTACCGTGAGTGCGCCGACTTCCTTGGCAATTTTTGCAACGACCGCAGAGGAGCCGGTGCCGGTGCCACCACCCATACCGCAGGTGATGAACACCATGTCTGAACCCTGGAGAGCTTCCTGGATTTCCTGACGCGTCTCTTCAGCAGCGCGGCGTCCGAGCTCTGGGTTCATGCCGGTGCCGAGTCCACGGGTGAGGTTCTTTCCGATATGAATCTTGCGCTTGGCGAGCGAGCGATGGAGGTCTTGGGCATCTGAGTTGACGGCAATAAACTCCACTCCCTTCACCTTGGAGTTAATCATGTGGTTGACGGCGTTGCATCCGGAACCACCGCAGCCGACCACCCGAATCCGGGCGAACGTTTCAATCTCAGGGGTGACGCGCTTTGACATAGTCAATTAGGTAAATTGGCCCAGTAATAGTGCTCCGTGCCATGGAGCGAAGAACATGCCCGCACAGTGGGATTTATCATACTCCTGCCTCAGGAGGGCGCAAATGTTGCCAGAGGGGAGGAATTTGTGTCATAAAACGACTGTTTATAAAAGAAAAACCTCGCCTAGTAAGCGAGGTGAGCGGATTATGGACCTCGCTCTGGCCAGTCGTTATGTCTCCTTGATCAGGAGTTCCAGCGAATCGCGCTTAGCGATGAGTGCTTTCGCCCGCCTGACGTATGGTCCGATCATTTCAGCACTAAGGAAACGTGAGACAGCATAGACGAAGTCAGCATTCTCGGTTTTGAGCGACTTACGCATTTCGCTTATGAGCAGAGATATCTCTTCGTCGTTAATCGCTCGCGTAACCTCGTCGTTATCGACCCATGCTTCGCGGAGCTTCTTCTTGAGAGGTTCTGAAATTGCCATCTGCGCCTCCTCGGCGTCGATGCATTGGGTGGTAGTGCCCCCAACCGGCTTGTCCGTTATGTACCAAAAGGAAGAAACAATCAAGGAAGGAACTGACGGAAGAAACGCTTCAATGATTTGGTAGCGCCGGCAAGCGATACATTTCCACCACCGCGCCGCGGCGTATCCGTGTCTCCGGTGAGTCCCCAGAGTGCAATGCCGTATGCTACGGCCCATGTTGCGTCACGCACCTTTGAATCAGGCGCTACCTGAAGGTCTGCGATACGCGATGGGAGGGCAAGCGCGCCTTTTGCAATATCTGCAACCGAACCTTGTCCGGAACCGCCCCCCGAAAGAATAATGCCAGCAGGGAGGTTACCGCGCTTTCCAAGCGCTTTCAGATGACTATCAACGAGATTAAACATTGAGCGGAAGCGCGAGGTGATGATCTCGTCTACTTTTTTCTTCGGGTACATTGCGCCCGACAACTTCCCCATCTTGATGCGCTCAGCGTCTTCAAGCGAGACTCTAAACCCGAGCGCAAGCTCATCGGTGACTGAAGACCCTCCTGAAGGAAATACCTTTACTGAGACTGGTACATTCTCGTCGTACACGACTATAGAAAGCGTTTCGGCACCGATGTTTGCGAGCACGCAGCCTTTCATCTTCTGGTCCTTGGTGAGTGTCACATAAGAGCCAGCAAGAGGGGATGCCATGCAATCGAGTACTTCAATGTCAGCCGCTTCCACGGCGTTCGTGAGTGTGTCCGCATGACTTTCGAGGCAGGTAACAAAAAGGTAGTCACCCTCTAAGCGCGTGCCGCGCATACCGACGGGATCGCCGAGCGCCTTATGGCCGTCGACTCTAAACTCAAGTGGGATCTCATGCAGCACTCGACGATTAGTAAACTCACGTTCAGCAACCTGGCGTGCGCTCTCGAGTGCGTGCTCAAGATCAAGATCAGTGACCTCCTGGTCAGCGCGGGAGATGACCGCAGTACCTGTGGCGCGCGTTTCATCAAGTGAGATGCCACCCACCGCAAGAAACGCATTCTTTATCGGGACCCGTGCAATGTTCTCTGCCTGGCGGCGTGCGTTTTTGACGGACGCAGCAACGTCCTCAGCATCTACCACGTATCCGTGGCGCATGCCGTTAGACGGAGCAAGGCCCGTACCAATGATGCGGAGCTCGTTACCCTTTCCGACGGACACCTCTTCGACCACCACGACTTTCGTCTGGTGTGTTCCGATGTCGATTCCGGTTGAGATTCGTCGGGGCATTGAGAGAGCTCTTACGTACGCTAATAAATCGGGCACGCAGTGTCCGTTCCTTCTTCTCCATTGTAGGCCCGTGTGGGTATCCTTTCAAATGCATGAGTGCGTGGATAAACAAGTAGCCAACAAAATCGTTGTAGGAAAGTTCGTAGTCAGATGCCTGTTTTTCTGCAACATTCAAACAAATAACAATCTCACCGCTCTTCACGCCGGATTCATATGAGAGCACATTCGGTACATAGTCTTTACCGCGCAGTGATTGGTTCAGCGACTTCGCGCGAGCGTTTCCTACAAACACAAGTGAAATATCCCAACCGGGAAGTGCCGCGGCAACAGCGTCCGCGTACGCAAAACGAGGCCTAGGGCGCCTCGTCATGTTCCGTATATCAATCGTACTCATCAGAGGATGAGTGGGCGCGCTAATTTAGCGCTTGCGTCCCTTGCCGCGTGGTGCGGAGAGATCAATCTTTCCGAGCTTTACCTGCTCGTTGAACTTAGCGCGGCGCTCGCCGGAAACCATAGCGCGCTTGTGGTCCACGTTCTTGGACTTCTGGCGCTCGAAGTAGCGCTTCTTGCGCATCATGCGCACGAGATTAAGCCCCTGCGCGCGGCGGGAGAAACGACGGATTAGGGAAGCCGCGGATTCGTTCTTACCGCGGCGGACCTCTACGCGTACTGCGTTTAACATAGATAGGACTGTAGCATAGAGGCTCTAGGGCTGGCAAGGCATATGAAAAGGGCGCGGAACCTTCATTCCGCGCCCCTACCAAAAGTCCTAGCTGAGAAGCGGTCTCAGCTAAGAATGAACGCCATAAGCGCGACGATTGCCGCGCCCATGAATATGTTGCCGAAGGTTCTCTGGCCGCGTCCTCGTGCGACAAGATAGCCGAGAGAACAGAGGCCGGCGCCGATCAGCTCGGTTCGTTCAAGGAGAGAAAAGGCGTTTTCATGCGGAAATGGGGTAACCCCCAGTCCAATAACAATCGAAGCCATCCCTGCACCCAGCACGAAATAATCGAAAAGCGCAGTTTTATTCGTAGCACCACTCATTTGCCACCTCCATGGCCGTAAAAGTTTTATGCCTTATTAAAATATAAATGTCAAGCAACCGCCCGAAGTCTATCAATGAGTCCATCAAACGGTATGAAGGTCTCTGTGTGCGTCGCACGCTCACGAAGTATCACGGAGCGTTCAAGCGCTTCCTTACGGCCCATGATGATGAGATAGCGAGGATTAAGCTCGTCTGCAAGACGCATCTGCTCGGTAAGGGACTCAACGCCAAGGACCTGGGTCATCGGCACACGTGCTTTACGGAGCGCATCGGCCATCTTAATGCTTTCGCGCTTTGCTTCATCACCAATATGAACGAACACAAAGCGAGGACTCGATGTCTTCTGTGGTTCTATCGTCGGTTGCTTCTTTCCGCCAGTAACGGCGTCCGTAGAGATGCGTATGACCGCACCCACTGAAGAAGGGATAGATTTAAAGAAGTGCTTCGCTAAATCGTTATAGCGAGAACCCCATGCATGGAAGCGGTCCCCGGCAGTTATTTCAAAGCAGGTTTCGTTCCAGGTGCCGCCACGAGAAAGAAGCTCAGGCGCAAGCTCGTAGGGAGTATCCGTTGCTTCAAGGTATTCAAGTACCGATTCAAAATGCTTACGACTTGCTTCCGAGAGGTGATCGGTAGGGCTTGGCATCCCTTCACGCTCAGGCGTGTTCACAAGAAGTTCTGCGGCTGCGAATACATCTTTCTTTGCACTCTCCGTGCAGTCAGCCGGTAAGGAACTACCGCGCTTCCTAAAGAAGGAACCGAGCTCGCGCGCAAGGCGTCCACGCGTCTCACGATCTCCCATGGAATTGAGACGAAGGCGTGAATCAAGTTTTGTAATGTCGGTTGCAAGGGAACGCACCGCGCGTATAAGTACTGCGTCAGCAATAGCGCGGTCTGCTCCAAGCGCGTGGAATTGAATGACAATCTGCTTTGGCGCAGCGCGTCCGGCAGCAGCGTTCGTGTGCCAGAAGAAATGAGGGCGGCCTGAGGAAGGTGCAAGGCCAGCATCACGGACGCTCTTTAAGAAGCCGGCAACCTCACGCGCATGGGGGTCAAGCGCATCAAGCGAGAGACTTTCCGGGAACGGTGACTTCGATGCGTTGCTGCGATTCTTGTGTGCTGCAGCGGCAAGTGACTCAAATCCATAATAGGTACCCACTGCGTGCGCACGCTTCAAGACATCCGTAGGTTCGATGATAAGCGTGCTCATTGAGTGAAAGTTACGTCGCCAGGAAGGAATCCGGCATCAGTGAATGGATAGACGCGCACAAACGCGCGACCAATAATGTCTTCTTTCGGAAGTGCTCCCCATACGCGTGAGTCAGAGCTTTTTGGACGGTTATCGCCCATCACGAAGAACTGATCAGCGCCAAGCGCGGTGTTTAAGGTGTAGGTTGCGTCTTCAGCGACCACATACGGTTCATCAAGCGTTTCTCGCGATCCGTCAGTCTTAATCACCATCACGACACCATGATCAATGGCGATCTTCTCTCCCGGTAAGCCAATGACGCGCTTAATATAGAAGACGGATGGGTTTCCAGGGTAGCGGAAGATAATGACATCGCCGCGCTCAGGCGTTTCAAAGCGGTAGGAAAGTTCATCGACGACTAAATAATCTTTGTCGTCAAACGTAGGGAACATAGAAAGTCCCTCTACGACAAACGGCTGCGCAATAAAGACGCGAATGGGGACTACGATAAGCACCGCGAGAATCACAAGCGTGAAAATCTCTTTAAGTGCTCGCATTGCGACGCATTGTACGCCTGCCATTTTTGAGCGCAAGTTTTTTGGAATGATCTCAGCAATTACGAAGCGTGATAGAATCCACCCATCATGGCGTTTGTCATTATTGGCCTTGGAAATACGGGTAAAGAGTACGAAAAGACGCGTCACAACGCAGGCCGTATGGTGGTAGAACTCATTGCAAAGAAACATGACTTCCCTGCTTTTGTTTTAAATAAAACCGCCAAGGCGCTTGTCTCAAATGGGGTGATAGACGGCGAGAAGGTTACACTCGTACTTCCCGAAACGATGATGAATCTGTCAGGGAAGTCGGCAATGGCGTTTGTGAAGAGTCCGAAGGCAGCAAAAAATCTCCTCGTCATTCAAGATGAACTCGATCTGCCGCTCGGAACGTTGAAAATGGTGTTTGATCGTGGGAGCGGCGGCCATAAGGGAGTAGAGAGCGTGATGCGGGCTATTAAGACAAAAGCCTTTACGCGTCTTCGTGTTGGGATTTCAGGAGCCGGCAAAAAGCATCAGGCAAAGAAACCGTCAGGTGAAGAAAAGGTGGTGAAGCATGTGATAGGAAAGTTTAAACCCACAGAAGAAGCGGTACTTAAAAAATCGATAGCGCGCGCCGCAGAAGCATCTCGTCTATTTGTGACTGAAGGAATTGAGAAAGCGACGATGGAAGCGAATACGCGCTAGGGCATTGCGCGCACGCGGTTCATCATGGAAGCAAGTGCCGCATAGCGAAGTGAAACGGCGGCATGTGCTTCCTGCAAGTCTTCCATCTCCGCTGCCGCCGCCTTCTGTGCCCACTCACTTCGCTTTATATCAAACGTGCGCGCCATATAGTCAAGAGCAACCGGCGAAACCTTTTTCGCATACATTGCAAGATCGCCTGCAAGTCCGTCCAATAATTTCTGAAAGCGTTCGTCTGCACCGGTCTCTATAAGTGTGCTGAATTGTTCGTGCCAGATTTTCATCCTTTCTTCGAATATCTCTACTGGCGTTCCTACCGGAGCTTTAAAACTTTCTACCACCCCCTTGTTTTCGCCTTCTCCTTCGTTAGTCATGCCGGTATCCTAGCATCCTCTACGCAGATTCGCTCCCAGCATGTATGCTGTCATACATCATGCAGCAGCTTCCTCTTTCTCGTACCCGGTTCGGTGAAGAAATCGTCGCAGAATTCATCCAGCCAGAAGTATCAACCAATAAAGTCATCATCTTTTCTGCTGGATGCCCGGGCTATCCGCTCGGCAAAGACGAACTCATGCATAAGTTTTCGCGCCTGGGATACTGGACCATTTCGTATGCGTATCGCGGCACCTGGGAGAGCGGCGGCACCTTCCTTGAGTACCCACCCTCTGACGACATTCTGACCATCATGGATAACCTTGGAAGCTTTGAAGATTCATGGAGCGGTACTCGCCACACCATTCATACTCCTGAGGTCTATCTTATCGGTGGCTCCTTTGGTGGCGCAGCAACGCTTTTAGCGTCGAGAGACCCACGCGTTAAGAAAGCTATCACTATTTCTAGCGTTACTGACTGGATGGATCAGCAGCATACGGTAGAACCACTCGACTTTATGAATGAGTACCTTCCCCGCGCCTTCGGTATGGCGTACCGCGGCGAGCAGGAGGTGTATAGAAAGCTCACCGTGGGTGACTTCTATAACCCGACGCATGAGAAGAAGACCATTGATGGCAAGAAGCTCCTCCTCATACATGCCAAGGGCGATAGAGTGGTCCATGCACTCCCAGCGAAAGCCTTCGCTACGGAAGTAGGGGCGCAGTTTGTGATGCTCGACTCTGACGACCACATGGGAGTGGGCTACGCCAAAGAACCTCGAGTGTATAAGCACATCGAAAAGTTTATGAAGACAAAGTAACAATCTTCATAATTCCTCTTGCGCTATTGCGATCGTCCCGTAGAGTAATTTTGGGGGAGTTTTCTCAAGGAGAACTCCAATGCGCGAAGGCGAGTTTAATCGCTTACTTCGAGAGTGCAATGCTCCAACTCAAGAATGGAATATTCCAGCGAAAATGTTGTGGCTTGCCGTCAAAAGCGGACAGACACAGATTCACCCCACCGAGGCAGGCCTGAACTGTCTAACGAAAAGCCTATGGACCGTGGTGAGTTATTTTTCATCAAACGGAAAGATGTACTACCTGTACGAGATTGAGCGAATTTTTGCGAACGGCGTTTCTGACTATCGTCCGCGATTCGTCCAACTACCAGACAGAGAAGAACTGCTTCCCGTTGCATTCAGTGAGTCTGGGAAAAAAGATGAGAGTGACAACGCTCTTATTCGCCGGGCTTTCTGGGAAGAGATGAGAAAACGTATTTCCTGGGATCGTATGGTGGTCGAGCTTCTTCGGAAGTTAGAAACACATGATTCTGTTGCCCACAAAGGACTGCTGACCTCCACGTGGGGACCGGTAGTTTCTTACATGGCGAGCCCTTCGGAGTTTGCTAGTGGTTCAGAAATTGTCACCATGGATGAGCGGAAAATAATTACTCGCCTCGGCTGGGAAACCGAAGAGGAAATGAGAATTAGACGAGCAGCTGCCCTCGAAAAGAATCCGTCGATACCGTAATTGGTATCGGCGGGCTTTTTTATACTCGACATAACCAACAATGGCCCGCAGAGCGGGCCATTGTTGGTTCTTCAATAGAAGATTTATTTCTTTGTCTTCTTCGGGCCGGTGTAGGCAAGCGTCATACGCTGATCCTTTGGCTCGAAGACCTTAATCGCAAACGGATAGGTCTTACCAAGCTCAAGCGATTCGCGCAGCTCAAGTGGGGAGGCAAACTCAGAGATGTGGACGAGTCCGGCAACGCCTTCTTCAACCGAAGCGAGGGCACCGTGCTTGTTGTACTTAATGACCACGCCATGCACCTCCATACCCTTCTTGTAGCGCTCTGCTGCAGCTTTCCATGGGTTTTCCTTAAGGGCCTTCACGGAAAGGGAAACCTTGCCATCTTTGATCTCGATGACCTTCACCTTCACCTTGTCGCCTACCTTGAAGAGGGCACGTGGGTCTTCAACGAGTCCCCAATCAAGCTCAGAGATGTGAACGAGACCTTCAAGACCCTGTTCGAGCTTCACGAAGATACCGAAGTCAACGGCACCCGTGACTTCACCTTCAACCGTGTCGCCGACGACATACTTATCAATGAGAGAAGTCTTCTCCTCGTCTTCAGCGCCGGTGCGCTCAGAGAAGATGAGCTTACCTTCCTTCGCATCTGCCGTAATGATGCGGACCTGGAGCGGCGTACCGACAAGCTTGCCGAGTTCACCAAGGATCTTGTCCTTGTCGCCTTCGGGCACACGTGGGTAGTGCTCCTTCGCAAGCTGAGAAGCAGGGAGGAAGCCCTGGATACCCTGCCATGAAAGGATGAGACCGCCCTTGTTTGCTTCTTCAACGTTGACTGAGTAGACCGTGCCAGCAAGAATAGCGGCCTCGGCTTCGCCCCAGATAGCAGCTTGACGAGCCTCCTTAAGAGAAAGTTCGATGTAGCCTTCGATACCTGATGGGTCAACGACCTTAGCAGTGATCTGATCACCTGGGTTTGCTTTGCGGAGAACGTCTGCGGCGTTTAGGTACTCGCGTCCGTAAATGATACCGGCGCCAAACGGTGGAAGATCCACATAGAGGCGGCCACGCACAAGCGCGATGATCGTACCTTCAACCAAGTCCCCCGTCTTAGGCGGGGTAGCAATGGAATCGATAAGACCGGCCATCGGATGG
>DAORIN010000012.1:0-9779 GCA_035438545.1 Minisyncoccota bacterium
CGAGTTAGTCAGGGTGAGTGGTAAAATGGGTTCGAGCGGAGTTGTATATACTCACACGGGTAGATAGAAAAAGGACCTGGAATATTCCAGGTCTTTTTTCTTTTGGTGCGCCTACCTGGACTCGAACCAGGGACCATATCCTTAAGAGGGATCTGCTCTACCAACTGAGCTATAGGCGCAATGTTTGGAAGAATAGCGCGGAGAGTATACTCTGACAAGACTGCTGAGGTGGCGGAATTGGTATACGCACCACGCTTAGGACGTGGCGGGGAAACCCATGGAGGTTCAAGTCCTCTCCTCAGCACCAAAAAGACAACGCCCGCGGCATGCCGCGGGCGTTGTCTCTATTTCCCATCTCCTAGTTCGGAAGCCCGAGCGTGGCCGTAATCATCGTAATGATGGCGTTGGCGCCGAAGATAATCACGAGACCAATGATGCCCCAGATCATGTGCTGCTGCCCTACCTTTCGCTTTTCTTCATTGCCCGCGTTACGAACGAACTCAACGACGCCCCACACAAAGAGTACGAAGGCAGCCAGTGAGATAAGGGTGATGAGCGGGGTGAGAATCTCACGCTGTATGCCTTCAATGAATCCTGAGATCGCGGTGTCCATAGTAAGTGAGTGAAAAGCCCGCTTGGAGCGGGCTTTTCAAGATTCTTTAGCGAGGGCCCGGAGCGCCGGGGATGAACGTTGGCGCGTTGTTCTGAAGGTTGAACGTTCCGACGAGGATGTTGACAAGACCCCAGACTGAAACCATGAGGAAGAAGCCAATAAGTCCGTAGAGCATGAGGGACTTTCCTTTCTCCTTTGCCTCTTCGTCATGACCACCTGCAATGAAGTACTGGAAGATACCCCAAATGAATACGATGAAGGCGATGGCGAACACGAGCGGCACCAAAACGCCGTTAATGATGTTGGTCACGACGCCAGCGGCATCCTGGATGCTGCGCACCTGTGCGGAGGCGATCATCGGAACAGTGGCGAAGGCCAAGAGTGCGAGCACGTAGAGTTTTTTCATGCGATTAGGTTATCTGCGTTGGTAGAGCTAATGGCTATAGGATAGACCGCTAGAATATGGCGTCAATAGAGGTTGGGTGCTCGTGTGGAAAACATCCACACTATTTAATTGGCATTCGTACAACCAGTACTTGAATTGAAGGACGACTCTGGACCGAACGCCCGCTTGCAGCATTCGTCTGGACTAAGTCCTGCAGGGCTGTATTCGCTTTCAGGAGAGCAGGTAAGCACCGTACCTCCCTTGTTGTTACCGAAGCCTCCTCCTGCCCCACCCACGTCGCCAAAGGTAGGAAGTGCTGGACGCGACTTGTTATCAAACCCGGTTGAATTCACGAGTAAGTTCACGATGCCCCAGATGGAAATCATGAGGAAGAATCCGATGAATCCATAGAGCGCAAGTTTCTTTCCTTCTTTTCGCTTTTCTTCGTCAGCGCCGCCTGCAATGAAGTACTGGAAGATACCCCAAATGAATACGATGAAGGCAATCGCGAATATGAATGGAACGAGCACGTGATTAATAAACCCGATGATCCACACGATAAAGTTTCCTAGAGGCATATACGTGAAGGGTAGCAGTACGGTATGAGAGCGCAACTGCTACTGCTGAATAACGGAGAGGAGGAGCTTTACGATGCCCCAGACGCTAAAGAGTACGAAGAACGCGATGATGCCCCAAAGCGCAAACTGCTTCCCTTTCTCACGACTCTCATCTCCGTCTGCAAAGAAGAAGCGAGCGACGCCGATAAGAAAGAAGATAAAAGCAAGGGCGTACAGAAGCGGAATGACCGCGCCGTCGATAAGCGGCACTATCTTCCCATCAACGAATTCTGCAAAGCTCATATATTACTTACAGTAGCGGTAATAACTTCAGAAATCGCGGTTGCACCAAGCAAGATAAGTCCGCCGATAACTGTCCACAGTAATGCATTGCGCGCGTCACGTATCTTTTCTTCAGCACCCTGCGCGGCGACGAAGAGGAACCCGACATATACGAGGGCAAGGACAAGGAGTATTGAGCCAAGCTGCACAATCCCTTTAAGAACCGCATTCAGAAGCTCGGTGAGAGAGCCTGCTTTGAGAGGATTTTTAAAGGTACCGTTACCATCATTGGTAGCAGAGGTACGGTTTGGGTTTTCGCTCGTCTGAAAAGATCCGTCTGAGTTCTGGTTGTTAACGCAACGCCCTTCGCCGAGTGAGGCGATAAGTTCACAGTGCTGATAGCTCGCGCATGCTGGAGAACAGGTGACAGATTGTGTTGAAGGTGAGGTTTGGCCTTCAGTCTGCGTTGTTCCAGCGCTTTGTATAACTTCACCGTTTTGTGCATGGCATCCGCTCACGCCACCTTGTGAACAAAACTCTACTCCGTTCGCTACGCAGGCGACTGCTGGTGCCTCGCACTCAACTGCATAGGTCGGAGTCGCGACAACAAACAACGCAAGGAGCAGCACGAGCGCAGAAAAGTAATACTTCATAGTTATTGGATTTCCTCAGTGATTGCCCGTGAAGCGACGCCTAGAGCTTGCTCGACGTTTCTACGGCCCGAGGTTATGTCACTAATCATAGCGGAGAAGATAGCGTCAGTAGCCGACGGTGCGGGGGATAACCAGCCACGCGCCACGAGCGCCTCCCGATAGAAGACGGTGGCGTATTTATCATTCGAGGGAGCAGAAAGGGATGCTCGGCGCGCCGGCGCCATACCGACGCCCTTGGCGATGGTGGCAGCAATATTCGATGCAGAGAGCGCATTTGCAGCAGCGTACGCGCCTGATCGGTTTGCAGACGCCTTAGGGATAGCAAACGCATACGCTTTTCCGTACGTGAGTCGGTTACTTAAGGTTGCTGGGACCGGAATAGGCGCCATGTCGTAGTCGAGGTTCGGGTTAGCTTCAGAAAGAAACGGCTGTTCAGACGCGTAGCCCGGATAGAGGACGAGGTCACCGGCGATGAACGCAGAACGCGAATTAGGGAGCGAGCGATTCCATGAATAGAGCGTCTTCGCGGGATCAGCGAATTGCGCGTAGTAGTTCACTGCCGACTGTGCAGGACTCGTGCCAAACGCACTCTCGGGAGAGTCAGCAAGCGTTGATCGCATTCCCTGCTGCCCCACCTCAGTAATGGGGCTTCCTGCCTGAAGGAGGAGGAGCGAGAGAATACCGCGGGCATTCATGACGTTGCTGTATTCCCCAAGCGATATGAGGCTACGAGAGACCGCGCCACCATCAGTTCGTTTAGTGATGGAAGGCGCAAGACCAGAGACCGCCTCCCAGGTTGAAGGCGCCGACGCGATACCTGCCGAAGCGAGGATGGAGCGGTTGTAGTAAAGAACGAGAGGATCAACGACGAGTGGCAATCCGTACGTGCCGTCAGGAGTCAGGAAAAGCTCAAATATTGGAAGATAAGAATCGAGGTAGGTGCGTTCAGATATGCTCGTGAAAGGAATAACGTCGAGCTTATTCTTTTCATCGCTCAGCATTTCTTGCGAGACGATAACCAGATCGGGACCCGCCCCAGACGCCAACGCTTCGGCAAGATCGCTATCAAAGGTATATTCAGATACTTCAACGTAGGTGACTTTCGCGTATTCAGTCTGTGCCTGGGCAAGCGCATCGATGCCGGCGTTAACGCCCTCAGACGGTAACGTGCCCCAAATAAGCACTTCTCCTACCTGTACCTTAGAACCACCGAATCCTCCGAAGGTGGCGAACACATAGAGTCCGATAAGGGCACCAAGACCAAAGATCGCAAGCAAGACTATCTGGAAGGGACGAAGTTCTTTCATACGCAAAGTGTACTATGGTGCCGTGAATAAAATGGAGTAATGGTGCGGGCCGCCGCGGAAGCTCTTCACTTTATGAAAGCCGCCGGTGATGAAGAGCTCTTCGGCTTTCTGTTCAGGCACGATGCGCTCTTTAGAAGGACCGATGCCATTGTACTCACCTGCCCAGTCAACGACTAAGAGCTTCCCGCCGGACGCAAGGATGCGCTTCATCTCTTGAATAGCAGCAGCGGCATTCTCAAGCTGGAAGAGGGTGTTTGAGATAATCACCGCATCAAGCGCCTTATCTTTGAGCATGGTGCCGCCGAGCTTCTCAAAGTCTCCCCATATCGTTTCAATATTTCTGAGGCCACGCGCTCTCGCTTCGTTTTGAAGCGGGGCCAAATGATCTTCCTGTATATCAACGGCGTATACACGTCCGGTACTGCCCACAATGGCCGCAGCCGCGAGCGCGTAGTGGCCGGAGCCGACGCCAAGGTCTGCTACTTTCATTCCTTCACGGAGTCCCATCTGGAGTACATTCGCTTTCGGGTCAGCAAAGTTCATCCCTTAAAAATAGCATGGCCACGCAGAGGCGTGGCCATGAATTAACACGCTATGAAATTTTAAAGGGCGACCATCGAAGCGATGGAATCGCCTTCGCGCATCTTCATGATGCGCACGCCCTGCGTCGCACGGGACAAAGATGGAATCTCATCTGCTTTGCAGCGGATGACTTGTCCTTTCTTTGAAATGACGACGAGTTCCTCATCGGTCATTTCTTCCTTTCCAATTAATACCTTTGCGCCGATGATTTCTCCGGTCTTTGCAGTGACGTCTGCGGTCTTGATGCCGGAGCCGCCACGGCCTTGGATCTTGTATTCAGAAAGCTCAGTCTGCTTACCGTAGCCCTTTGACATGATGATGAGGAGTGAACCGCTCTTGGCGCCTGCAGGCACCACCTCAGCTGAGACCACCGTGTCACCCTTCCTGACGTTCATACCGCGCACCCCGGCTGCGGTGCGGCCCATGGCACGTACGTCTGCTTCATCAAAGCGTATGGACTGACCCTTACTCGTAACAATAGAGACTGAGTCACCGTCGCCCGAAAGGTGCGCGGACACCAGCTTATCTTTGCCCTTCAAGGAAATAGCGATGATGCCGGAACGGCGTACATCAGCGAAGTTCTTCGCTTCGACTTTCTTCACGACACCCTCTTCGGTCACGAAGAACACGCTCATCGCGTCGCGCGCAGCACCCTTCGGTACCGCGAGCACGCTGGTGACCTTCTCATCCGCTGCAAGCGGCAAGAAGTTCATGATGCTCTTTCCCTTAGTCGCGCGCTTTCCTTCCGGAATCTCGTACATCTTCGTCTGGTATGCCTTGCCGTAGTCAGTGAAGAAGAGGAGCTCGGCATGAGCAGACGCTGCAAGGAAGTGCGTCACTACGTCTTCTTCTTTGGTAGACATGTCGATAACGCCGACGCCACCGCGCTTCTGCGCCTTGTACTCGCTTGGGTTCGTGCGCTTTACGTAGCCACCAGCGGTAATCACGAGGACACTCTCTTCGTCAGGAACAAGGTCCTCTACAGAGATGTTCTTCACGCCACCTTTGATTATCTTTGTGCGACGATCATCCCCATACTTCTCCATGAGCTCGGCAAGCTCGGCACGAACCACGGCAAGAATGTTCTTTGCGGAAGAGAGAATCTTCTTCAATTTTGCGATAAGTTCCTGGATAGACTTGAGCTCGTCTTCAATCTTCTTACGCTCGAGGCCGGCAAGGGTCTGAAGACGCATTGCAAGAATAGCGGCAGTCTGACGCTCTGAGAATTTAAACTTCTTCTGGAGTTCGAGATCAGCGGTAGGTACATCCTTCGCTTTCTTAATGATAGCGATAACTTCATCGATATGATCGAGTGCCTTGGAAAGACCCAAGAGGATGTGCTCACGCTCTTCTGCTTTCCTGAGATCGTACTCGGTGCGCTTTTTGACGACGTCACGGCGATGCTTTACGAACTCTTCGAGCATGCCTTTTAGTGAAAGGGTCTGCGGCACGCCGTCCACAAGCGCGAGCATGTTGTAGTGGAAGGTAGTCTCAAGCTCCGTGTGCTTAAAGAGGTTGTTGAGGACGGCCTGCGGGTGCGCCGTACCCTTGAGTTCAACGACGACGCGAATGTCTTCAGCCGACTCATCGCGAAGATCCTTGATGCCCTCAAGCTTCTTATCACGCACGAGGTCCGCGATGCGGGTGATAAGGTCCGCTTTGTTCACGCGAAATGGAATGGACGTGATGATGATGGAACTTCCCTTCTTGTCTTCAATAATCTCTGCGACACCGCGGCACACCACGGGTCCTTTGCCAGAAGAGTAGGCGTGACGAATATCTGACTGATTGAAGGCGATACCGCCGAGTGGGAAGTCCGGACCTTTCACGAACTCAAGAAGATCATCGGTAGTTGCCTCTTCGTTATCGATGAGGTGCATCGTTGCCTCTACCACTTCGCGCAGGTTGTGCGGCGGAATGTTGGTGGCCATACCCACTGCAATACCCAAGGTACCGTTCAAAAGAAGGTTCGGTGCGGCTGCCGGAAGCACCGTTGGTTCCTGTTTGCTGCCATCGAAGTTTGGCGCCCCGAGTACCGTCTCCTTCTCAAGGTCGCGAAGCATCTCGTCTGCGAGGCGTGACATCTTTGCTTCGGTGTAGCGGTAAGCGGCGGGCGGGTCTCCGTCAATGGAACCGAAGTTACCTTGGCCGGCTACCAGCGGGTAGCGGGTGGAGAAGTCTTGCGCAAGCTTTACCATCGCGTCATACACGGACGCATCACCGTGTGGGTGATAGCTACCGAGCACCTCTCCCACCACCGTTGCCGACTTACGGAACTTTGCCGACGGCGTAAGGCCGGTCATACGCATCGCGTAGAGAATGCGGCGGTGCACTGGCTTTAATCCGTCGCGCACATCAGGAAGCGCGCGACTCGTGATGACGGACATCGCATAGTCAAGGTACGACGAACGCATCTCGCCTGTGATGGACTGAGCTATGACGTTCGCTGCCGTTACCGGAGCGTCCTCTGTTGGTACTACTTTCTTAGCCATGAAATTACTAACCGATACTTATTAAAAAGGTATGACGGTCTTCCCTTCAGTCGTGTCCGTATTCGTATCGAGCGTCGAAGAGGCGCGCTCACCTACTATCGTAAGAGAGCCGGCTCCAGTAGTTCCTGAATTAAAGGCACTTGCCGCACCCAAGAGACTGGAGAATCCAGTTTTAGTTTCTTCTGCAGCTACAGCAAAACCATTCTTGGTTTCGGTAGCAACAGGCACAGAGAGTGCAAGCGTGCCCGAGGCACCAAGCGCCCCCATCCACCCAATGGCAACCACACCAGTGATACCGAGGGAGGAACCGAGCGCGATACGACGACGAACGTCCTCGGGCTTTGATTTGAGATGCTCTAGGTAGTCGCGTAGGTGCATAGGCTTACGGGTTTATCACAATTATATCACCATCCTTGTCAAGTGCATCCTTCTTCTTGAGGGTGAGCTTGTCTGTTTTCTCAGAAGCGCCGCCCTCTTCCTTTAAGTAAGCCTCGAGTGCTTTGGCTTCTCCCATGCCGCTCCAGTGCATCGGAATGATGATGCGCGGCTCAAGCATCGTCGTGAGCTTTGCTGCCTTTGCAGCGTCCAACACCCCATCCCCGCCTACCGGAACAAAGAGTACATCTATTTCATCAATGGCTTCTTTTGCGTCCGCAGGAAGCGAGGTGTCAGAGAGCGCTCCCAAGTGCACGAGCGTCATACCCTCAAGCTTCACACTATATATAGTGTTCACGCCAACCGTGTCTCCTTTCTTAAGCCCGTACTCGCTCTTGGTGAGGAATCCCTGGACCGTGACGCCCCCATACTCGTATTCACCAGGACCGGTGATAGCGAATGGTTCTTTTTCGCCGTAGGTGACTTCTGCAACACCATTCATGTCAGGGTGCTGACGCGACACAAGCGCGATATCCGCACCAAAACGTACGCCAGGGAGCGTGCCTCCCTTGGAGATTGGATCAAAGACCAGAGTGAGGTCCCCAAACGTTACTTTGAAGCACTGTCCGCCGTGATGGGTGATGACCATGTTGTCTTCATTTTATCATAATTGACAGGTATTTTCCTGCTAGCGTTTTAAAGAGAAAAGGCTATAGTCACAGCGTGTCGGTCTCGGTGGCTTCCATAGCACTAACACCGGGCGACACCGCAGCTAGAGGGCAAGCGTTTGCTCTCTCCACTATGGCCTTAAGCGAAAAGGACCACAGGCCATGAAGTATGCTGAATATCGAAGTACTATCCTGTTTCTCTTAAAGCCGGGGTGACGGCACGATGAGAGCATAGAGAAACTTCGGGGGCCGCGCAGTAATCGTCCCTATTTTCCGCTTGGATCTCACGCCGAGCTGATTGACGGGAAAGGTTTATTGCGCGGCCCTTTCTCTTTTTATACCCACTGCTCTCTTGCAGATTTTATACAGAGGCGTAGGCTCCAAGTACTGCCACCGGAGGGACTTGAAAATCCTCACCGGAGTAGACCTTCAACCTACAGCGTGCAAGCGCTGAGATGAGGAAATGTGATGAAAAAGAAACTGTTGGGACATGTGTCCCATATCGCTCTTGCCGCAATGGCAGCGAAGTCAGCGACCGACGATTTGAAAACCGGCCAGCAACAACCGCTCAACGGCGCGAACGACCAAGACGATGCGATCGGCGATCGGCCGGCGTAGTCGACTAGGCGACATGTGAGGTGCGGGTGGGCCCTCGGCCCACCCCACCAAACAAAAGGTCACTCTTCGGAGTGACTTTTTTAAATTTTATGCACCCCACCCTATTGTGCCTTTATGAAGGAGTGGTATCGTCCCCCTACCGGTCGCAAGATACTTTTCTTGCTACTTGCGCCCGGGATTTCCGTAACTCTCACTCAGATTGAGGAGAAGGAATATGTTGAAAGAAAAAACTGAACTTGTTGGCTTCGCGATGACGCAAATCGGCCAAGGCCACTCGAGTGCCACGACCGCATTGTCCGCCACGAACAAGCACCGCCGCCGCGCCGTTTCCGGCACGCAAGACGGCTGAACGAAGATGATTCCGGTATAGGTACCTGATACGGCCTACTACTGGACGACAATGGAATGGGGGCGTCTACTTCGGTAGACGCCCTTTTCAATTAATCGATTTGATATTTTCAATACCACCAGTTATGGTGACCTTCTCGGGAAGTCCTCACTCGTGTTCCTCTCCCGGACTGAGCGAGTGATTGTGACGCCTGAGCGCAGGGGCGGCTACGGCAGCATATAGGCCGCCCCTGCATCAGTTTTAGCTTGACGGTTGGTATCCTGACGTCCCATGCCCGCCAACCGTCCGGTGCGGCGGGGGAGGAAGGACTCACCCGCCAATACCGCTCTTTCTTAGGAACGCACGACGCGTTCCTTTGCTGTTTTTATACTTTGTTGTACAGTGCCTCGGTCACCACGTTGCGGTGTCGGAGAAGGAGGGAAGCATGAAAGGCTTTTTGGCCACCATGTAACAACTCTGTTGTGAATATGCCGGTGAACCGGCACTAGCATCTTGCGGAACTCTGCACCGTCTTAGCGATATACTGCGGACACGAAAGCCCGTAAGACACATGAAGCGGCCTCTCTCATTCCCTCGGAATGTGACGCCGCTTCAACCCTTTTATTCCCCACCCTCCTGTGCTAAAGTCTCCCCATCAAGAGCGCGTGCGTAAGGCGCAAGCGGGCTAACCCAAGGGCTCTGAAAAGAGCCATTGAACCCGCGGCGCAGACGCTCTCGATCCAATTACATACATGCCCGAAGAAACAACCGCACCCGCTGCGGATAAGGTTAAAGTTGAACCCGTTACCATAGTGCTTGATCCAAGCCATCCGATGGCCGGTCTTATCGATTCCATTGCTACCCCGCCTAAGACGGGGGATTTGGTTGAAGGTACGATCATCGCACTTGTGCGTGGTCG
>DAORIN010000013.1:0-9065 GCA_035438545.1 Minisyncoccota bacterium
CTTTGGCGGCTTCGTGGAGCATCTTCGCGCGTCGGTTATAACCTAATCCCTGCCACATCCTGAGAACGTCAGCGAGCGACGCTTGTGCAAGTGCTTCTATGTTTGGAAATCGTTCAAGCCAAGCAAGGTAATAGGCTTTGACCCGTTCTACCTGTGTCTGCTGGAGCATCACTTCCGACACGAGAATCTTGTACGGATCCTTACTCTTTCGCCATGGTAAGTCGTGGCGTCCGTGCGTTCGGTAGTACTTCCACACCGTGGTTCTGAAGGTACGTATGCGGTCTACTGTCATGCAATAAAGAACCCGAATTCAGAGTCGAGGTGCGGACAATCTATTAAACGGGTCATACACACTGATCGTGCTCGAGGAGTGCGAGACCGGAAGCGGCGTAGACGAGTTTGGCTATATTTCATAGATAACGTCTTTACGTTCCACTACCACGCGCCACCCACGCTTCTGCGCATGCTCGTAGAGTGCTTTGTTTGGATTAAACGCAAGCGGTATCTCGACGAGCTCAAGCATAGGGATATCACTTTCGGTATCTCCCACACCGATGGAACGCTCAAGAGACAGTCCAGCTTTGCGCGCGGCACGCTCTAAGACCGCCGCCTTGTTACGAATAAGATCATGATCCTCAACGTTCCCCGTAAAGTTTCCGGAGGGTCCGGTCTCATAGAAAAAGCCGTACACTTTATCGAAGCCGAGTTCATGCCCGAACCCTTCAACGATAAAGCGGGGTGAATGTGAGATAGCAAGAAGGTAATACCCTTTCGCTTTTAAGTCACGCACCATGTCACGCGTGTATCGGTAGAGGCGATGCTTCTTCTCATCAATTATTTCTCCTGCGATAAAGGCGACTTCTTCATACGAGACCCCTTTAAGATTTCCGCGGAACGCGGTGATCATTTTTTCAATATAGGTATCGTAATCCCCTCGCCTATCGAGCCACTTTTCTTGAGCATCAACGTATGCTTCGCGCACCTCTTTAGGAAGAATCCCTTTATCTACCAACCGTTCCACCAGTTCAATGAATAAGGAGGAGCGGAAAATGGTGCCGTCGATATCAAAGACTGCGATGGGCTGACTCATTCCCTCATGGTACCCCTTCCTGGAAAAAACAAAACGCCAGCTCATTGAGCGGCGTCCTGGAGAGCTAGCTCTAGCTAGCAATTGTGAAATAAAGATCTGAAAGAACGTGGGGTCCCGGCCTGTGTAGCTGCAGCACAAGAGTTGAGCTTTAGTAGGGCGTCTTGCGATGCTTCATGAATGCATCACGCTCCGCCGTTCCTCAGTAGCCAGCCAAATCCTAGAGGGAAGGATCTTTTCCTCACAAGGTCCAGGTTGGCACCATCCAGGGTTGGACTCCTGGCGATGTTAGGACACGCATGCGGGCTATTAGCTACTCCCTTGAGGTAGTCTGCTTAGACTCAAGTGCGCTCTAGACCGGGACCCGAAGCCACTTTACCAGAAAGGTCAAATTAGGCCAACTATTTCGATTTCGGCCAACGTTTCGCCGCAGGAGGCCATATCTTAGTGAGCGGATGGGTTTCGCAGTCGTGAGGACGTGCAGGACAGACGTACCGGCCATACAGGACGAATCCGTTATTAACGTACTTCCAGTCTTTTTTGGGAATAAGAGTTTCGAGGTCTTTTGAAATGCGTGCAAGATCGGTCCGGTCAGTCAAATCGAATCGAAGCGCAAAGCGTCGCACGTGCGTATCTGTCGGAATACCTTCGTATATGCCATGAAGTTCGCCGAGCACTACGTGCGCTGTCTTATACGCAATACCCGGCAGCCGTACCAGTTCTGCTTCTGTCTTGGGGACTTTCCCATCAAACTCGTCTCGTATCATCTTGGCGGCGCCGATAATCGCCTTTGCCTTATTGCGATGAAAGGATACTGACGCTATCTCTTTATCAAAGGTCGCATACTTCGCATTCGCGAAATCATTCACCGTCTTATATTTCTTCCAGAGCGTCTCGGTCACCTTATTCACCTGCTTGTCCGTAGTCTGCGCTGAGAGCATCACGCTCGCGACAAGCTGAAACGGTGTTTGATAGTTAAGTTCAGTTTCTGGAGATGGGTATGCACGTTTTAAGTAGCGAACGATGCGTGCAGCGCGTGCCTTCCGCTCAGCATGAGACGATGCCATACGCTAGTTAGCCTTGAATGCGAAACGATAAAAGATGACGAGAATAGCCCCGAGTGCGGCGCTTGAGAGTGCGAACGCAATGAAAAGACCGAGCGCAGGAATGACGCCAATAAGGCCGAGTGCGAGCATACCGAGCACCGCTCCCTTCCAGGTAACATCAGTGCGCTTAAGCAGGGTGCGCATGAGCGCTGACCCCGTGAGCACTGCAGCGTAGAGGTACGCTAAAAGAAGAAGCAGGAGGTAGAGCGCGCCAATGAGCGCTGCTATCCCGATACCTACAAACGAAGCGACTAAGAGGAGGAGGAGAACCGGCGTTGCTGCTATGACCGCAAAGCCAAGAAGTGCGAGAAGGAGGAAACGCTTTGGTCCGCGCATAAGTGCTTCCTCGGCAACGCGCTGGCCAAAGACCGGAAAGAGTCCAGCGACAAGTCCTGCAGCAAGAATGGCAGCGACGAGACGCACGATAAAGAAAATACCAATACCGGCGAGCGCGAAGGTTTCTGCTTCCTGTGCCGTGGGAAGGAATGATGAGGAACCAATATAGTTTGCACCCCCATCAATCACCGCAGACGCAGGAATACTCACTTCTTGAGGTGCGTTGTAGTCAAAGGTGCCGTGGATAATGGTTCCTTCGGCAAGCGTGACATGGTCCGACGCGACGACGCGTACGTTACCATCGAACTCTCCTGAAAGAAGAATGTTCGCGCCGTATGCCGTTACGGGACCATGGGCGCCGGAACGAAGCTCAACGGTAGCGCCCGCTGCCCGTATCTCTCCTGCGCTCCCAGAAACTATGACCGTGCCACCAAAGAGGGCGAGTTCCCCACTCACATCCCCTGTACTCCGTATCGTCCCGCCTGCCGCGCGCACATCACCCGTTACCGGTGCCTGTACGAGTACGGAGCCGGCAAGCGCCAGCACATCCCCTGCTACCGGAGCACTAATGCGAAGCGAGGTAGCAAGGGCCATAAGATCCGCCGGGAGTGCGGTGTCGACACTAATGTCAGTACCAGCAAGATAGGAGTTTCCGCCGGGTGTTTCGGAAACAACGAGGGTCTGATTTGGTTCTTCAGCCGCAAGCGCAAAGAACGGCAAAACAGATGAAAGGAGGAGCGCTGCGAGAGCTCGAGCGGTCATGCAGCTATGGTATCACGACAGGAAGTTGCGGGGCAAAACGCTTCAGGAGGAGGTAGGACAGAGGTACGGAGAGGAAGGCCAGGACTGCCGAAACAATGCAGTAGACACATACGGCCTGAATGAGGAAGAACTGAATGAAGAGGAAGCACACAGACGCAAGCGCGGACGCCACAGATAGCGCAAATATTCCTTTATATAAAAGACGACGTGGCGAGAAGCAGAATGCAAGCGCGCCAAGGATGAGAAGAACGGTGTAGAAAGCAACGCCAAAGTACGCGAGCGGGATGCCCATGAACTGGGAATAGGGGCTCTGCGCTACCGTATTGCAGCCATCAAGACCAGCGCCGATGTCACAGACAAGCGCGGTATCAGTAGCTGCGTGCGACGCCAGGTACCAGGAGTCGGTAATACCAAGGAGGGCGAGCAGGATAAGGAGGGCGGCCAGAAGTCTGCGAGTCATTGGCAGGTATAGTATCATGCCTATATATGGAACCAATGCGTGAAGAGGACTGGCAGGAAAAACTCTCTCCAGAGGAGTACGAGGTCCTGCGTGAAAAAGGAACTGAAGCACCTTTTTCAAGAAAGTATCTAAATCATAACGAAGAAGGCATCTACCGTTGCAAAGCGTGCGGAAACATTCTCTTCACTTCAAAACAAAAAGCTGATTCGAGTGAAAGTGATCCCGGTCTTCAAGGGTGGCCTTCTTTCACTGATCCTGCAGTTGCTGAGAATATAGGAACACGACCCGATGATTCATACGGCATGCATCGCACTGAGATTTATTGCAAAAAATGTGACGGTCATCTCGGGCACTTATTTGAAGAGAAGATAAAAGGTACCGCAAGAAAACACTATTGTGTGAACTCTGTGTGTCTTGAGTTTGAAAAAGAAGGAGGAACTGCTGCATGAAAACTGAAGTAGCGGTATTTGGGGGCGGCTGCTTTTGGTGCACCGAAGCGGTATTCAAAATGCTGAAAGGCGTGGTGGACGTTGCGCCTGGGTACGCGGGAGGCAGTAAAGAAACCGCAACGTACGAAGAGGTTTCTACCGGCACCACTAAGCATGTAGAAGTAACGCGCGTTGAATACGATCCTGCGCAAGTATCGTTTAAGGACCTGCTCACCATATTCTTTGCGTCCCATGACGCAACCCAAGTAGACGGTCAAGGAAATGATATTGGCCCGCAGTATCGTTCTGTGGTGTTTACGACAACTCCCGCGCAAGCAGAAGCAACGCATGCGTTTATTGATGAGCTCGATGCGTCGAGCCGCGATGGCGACCCTATCACTACAACGATAGAACCGCTCGTGGAATTCTTCCCTGCTGAGGACTATCACAAGGACTACTACGCGCGGAATGCGTCCCGTGGCTACTGCCAGGTGATCATCGCTCCGAAACTGCAGAAGGTGCAGCAACAGTACGCAGAGCTTCTCAAGACCACTTAACGAAAATGGCCCCTCACGGGGCCGCTTTCGTTAACGATGATAGGTCATCTACTTCCCTTCGTACGCGGCTTCAATAGCGGCGATATCTATCTTCTTCATCGTGAGCATAGCGGCAGTAGCACGTCCCGCTTTCTCTCTATCGCTACTTGTGGTGAGCTCGATAAGGCGTCGTGGCGTTACCTGCCAGGACATGCCGTACTTATCCTTTAACCATCCACACATACTTTCCTGTCCGCCGTCTGCCGTGAGCGCATTCCAGAAGTAATCGACTTCTTCCTGATCCTTGCAGTCGATGACAAATGAAACGGACTCGTTGAACTTGAAATACGGGCCGGCGGCCATGAGCGTGAAGTCCTGACCGCGGAGCGTAATATTCATGACTTCCACACGGTCCCCCGTAGGTGCCGGTGGCATGATCTGCTCATTACGTATCTTCGAGTCTTCACCAAAGACCGAGACGTAGAATTCAGCCGCCGCCTTTGCGTCCTTATCAAACCAAAGAAATGGCGTGATCTTTTGCATATATCTACTGAATATTCTTATTCACCGGCATCACCTCAATAGAGGCGCCCGGGATACCGAAGTGCGGGTGACCTTCGAAGAGTTTTGCTGCGGCGTCTGCAGATTCTGCTTCGACAAAGGAGTACATCATGAGGTCGTTGCGCGCATCCGTGGTTCCCTCTTTGGTGACGCGCTTTGGCTTCCCAACACCTGCAGTTTCAGCGATAGCATCCTTGTGTGACGCTAACCACGCATCCCATTCGGTCTTCATCTGATTCTCCTGGGCTTTGCGCTCATCTTCAGGAAGCTTCATCCATTCATCAAGGCCGGTGTGCGGCATCATATATACGGCAATAAATTTCATAGGTAGTAGTTATTTCTTAATGTGGGCAGTATAGCAATTTTGTATGAGTCAGCGATGAGGGCATCCGGCCCAGCAGCACGGGCGTCGCATCCCGCCTTTAAGCTTTGATACCGCTTTCGTAATACGAATACCCCGCGTCTCTGCTTTTGCTCCTGAGGTCACCCAGCAGATCCACTCGTTACGCGCCAAGGGAGTGATATCTTCCCATACCGCGTAAGCGGGCTTAGACGCTTGTATCGCCTTTCTAAAGTCAGCAGGGAGCGTGTGTACTGCTTTTTTCATTTCATATCTTCCTTAATTCTATAGCGCACAATCTTCTGAATGAGCGCAAGCGGGAGTGGTTCGTCATACGGGAACTGAATTGAACCTTTCGCTCCCTTGTACTCTGAAAGTTCTTTTTGAAATGCCTTTATGCCTGAGGGAGCAGGATAGAAGCCGACATGCTTTTTGAACCCACCGAAGTGGACGAGATTCCCATTTAAGGTATAGGTCGGTATTCCATACGCTATCTTCTCTTTTGCTTTGGGCGCTACTTTCTTAATAGTAGCGCGCATCTTTTTGAGTATGGCCTGCGTGTCCTTAGGGAAGGTGGCGATATATGCAGGCACGGTTTCTATCTTCTTCATGACTTCAAGTATATATCGGGTTGCCTTCTGCTCCACCAGTGCTACAAAGAGGCTATGGAAAAGCACCGCATCTACACTATGAGCTTCTCGCGGGTATACCCTCTGTATATCACTAAGGCAGAAAAGAAGGGACGTACCAAAAAGGAAGTGGATGAGGTGATACGCTGGCTCACCGGATACAGCCAGAAAGAACTTAGTGCAGAAATAAAAAAGAACACGGACTTTGAGACGTTCTTTAAAAAGGCACCAAAGCTTAACCCCTCACGCTCACTCATTAGCGGCGTGGTGTGCGGCGTAAGAGTTGAAGATATTAAGGAGCCTACGATGCGGGAGATTCGCTATATGGATAAGCTTATTGATGAGTTGGCGAAAGGAATACCGATGGAGAAGATTTTGCGTAAGGGGTAGCTGACGGGCTAGGATTCGAACTTATTCGTCCCCTCTGCTTCCCTCTCGTTGATAGGATGCTCATCAAGACCGAAGTAGTGCCCTATCTCATGCCATAACGTCTCTCGGACGACGGTGGTCACATTATCAAGAAACTCACCACCGTCCCGATGCGTCATCTCATCTGCCGCGTCCAGTATGGGGAGACGGTACAGAGTGATGGTGTCGGGAAGCGTGACCCCCACGCCATACTCGCTTCCGCGTGCGGTGTTGGGTATGCCGTGATAGTGGCCGAGTAGTGTCTCTCCTTCACCGAGTCCTTCAAGTGTGCGCAGTTCTTCACTTGGCTCGTCTTCCACCAGAAGCGCTACGTTCTCTATATGCACCTTGAACTTCTCAGGCATAGCGTCCCACGCCGCTTCGGTAATAGCATCAAATTCTGCTTCCTCCATGCGGGCTAGTATACTCTCCAGATGGATATCCCTTTCCTTCACGCCACCCTCCCGGACATCATTCGCTCCGTGGGCTACATCGGCGTATTCCTTATCGTGTTCATTGAGTCGGGTGTACCGTTTGGCGTTCTTATTCCACTCCCGGGAGACACGCTTCTATTCTCTGCCGGCATACTTGCCGCGTCCTCAGCCTTTGATCTCATTCCCTTGATTGCGACCATAGTAGCGGGCGCCATACTTGGTGACACGGTTGGATACTGGTTCGGTGCTAAATACGGACCAAAGCTCTTCACCAAAGAAGATGCGCTCTTTTTAAATAAGCGGCACTTGGAACGCACGGAGCGCTTCTATGAAAAGTACGGACGCCGCGCCATTATTTTCGCGCGCTTCCTTCCAGTATTTCGTACTATCGTCCCAATAGCCGCCGGCATGGGGAGCATGAAGTACAGCGTGTTCCTTCGCTATAACATTGCGGGTGCGTTTATCTGGGGCATCTCAGTCACGATGCTCGGGTACTACCTCGGCAGCGTCATCCCTGATATTGATAAATATCTTCTCCCCATACTCTTTATCATCATCTTTCTCTCAAGCGCTTCTGTGATTAGTGAAGTGCTAAAAGCGAGGAAGGAGCAGAAAACCGCTATAGAGGGATAGGCGCGTTTTCGCAGTCGCTATAGGTAGTAGTACCTGCTTCCTCTAGAAATGCGCTCTGTCCTTTCTCCCAGAATACGATGCCGTCGTCTACAGAGGCGTAGCGTGCCCCAGATCCTGAGATGGTGTGCGCCAAGTTGAAGGTACGCCCATCAGAGAGCATGACGGTTACCTGATTTTCATAGAAGACGGCGTGCATAGATTTTTCATCAGCGCACTGATAGCTCGCGTCTCCAATAACACCTGCAGTACTTGGTGTACCCGCTTCTGGTGTCGGGACAGAACGCGTCCCGAGCCAATACCCAAATGCAAACACAGCGACTACGAGGACTACTCCCCCTATAAGCGTTGCCCGGTTGATGGTATTCCTTTCCATTACCGATAGTTTACTGGAACTTCTGTACAAATGCGACGAAGGCAGCAAGTGCTTTATCAATGTGGGTGCCGGTACTCTCATCAGTAAGAGTTCCGTCCTCGCTAAACTTCTCTTTGAACTTCGAGAGGTAGAACTCCGGCTGTCCAAGGACGATGCCGCCTGCAGTAGTGATATCTGAACGCACTTCTTTTTGTGCAACCGCAGTCCCCACTGCCCCATCCGTGGCACCGAGCACATACACCGGCTTACCCGTCCACGCACTCATGCCATAAGGCCGACTCGTCCAATCAATCACATTTTTAAGTACGCCGGGAACGGAGCGACCATACTCGGGCGTTGCAATCACGATACCGTCGGCACCTTGTATGCGTTCTTTCAATGTCGCTACGGGTGCAGGAAACGCCGCTTCAAGATCCTGGTTATACAAAGGAACGTCACTAATATCAGCAATAGTCACCGTTACTCCCTCCGGCGCGCGTGCCTGGAGAGCGCGTACGAGATGCGTGTTAAATGATTCTTTACGAAGGCTTCCAGATATAGCAAGAATGTTCATAGTGGTGCGGTGATGGGTAGGACCTCTACCCTACCGCGCTTCTGACCTTCGAAGAGGTGGGGATAACGAAACACCGCCCAAGAGAGCGGTGTTTCAGCACATTTCAACTGCGTTTATTTCGCGAGCTCAGCGTCAAGAAGTGCTGCTACCTGTGCGTAGCCAACCGCTCCAGAGAGGACCTTGGTACCGATGAGAGTACCAGGGGTGCCGTTAATGCCGAAGCTGCCACCTTCAACGCGATCAGCGGCGATAGCCTTCTGATACTCGTCCTTCTTGTCGGTCATAAGCTTCTCTACCTTCGCGACATCAATGCCAGGAATGGTAGCGGTCAAGGTCTTGATAGAAGCGAGATCACCGAAGCCCTCATCGCCTTCATCATCCTGTGCTTCCATCATTGCCTGGAACCAAGGATAGAACTT
>DAORIN010000014.1:0-8539 GCA_035438545.1 Minisyncoccota bacterium
CTACGGCAAGCACCGTAATGCCCACCATCGTTTCTACGAGAGTGAATCCTTTCTGTGGTTTCATAGGAGTGTAGGTCATGGTAGTTCAAGGACACGCTGGGTGGCACCTCCTTCTATTGAGAAGTTCACCGTCTTCCCCGGACCCGTCACCATGCTGCCCGCGATAATGAACGTTACTTGTGGCTGAATCTTCGTTCCAGACTCAACGGACACACCGCGCACATAGAAATTAAGGGTGCTCACGGTGATACGGGGATCGGTAAGTTTTGCTGAGATGGTGCTCCCGGTAAGTGGAACGATAGTTGCCTTAATCTGTCCGCTTTCAAGTTCGTACGTAACCGTGCGTCCCTGCTCATCCGTAAAGCGAAGTGACGTACCAGGACTACTCGTGTTCGTGCAGTTCGTTCCCGTGATATTGCACTTATAGTCCTTACCTGTGCGTACCGCGCGCGTCATGCTATCTACCGCAAAAGAAAGGTTTGATACCACATCGTTCGTGCCGCGTGCCTGTCTATCAAGATCAATGAGCTTTATGTACGCCCCCGTTGCAGTAAGCATCACGATACTGAAGATACCGATAGAGACAATGAGCTCAAGGAGGGTGTACGCACGCATGGGTCGGTGCGTGGTCATGGGCAGGTAGTGAAGGCAACGGATATCTGACCGACCTGAGACACGCAGATAGCACGAGAGGCGCCGTTACCGGAGTTTATGTATATCTCCGCTTTGGTTATCGGTACCCAGACGTTACTACTGTTCTTCCCTACCATCATGCTCTCCGTAGCCGAGCGCAAGAAGACGATGGAGAGTGCCGTCATCGCGCCCGTTGACGAGCACTTACGAATTCCACTGTCGGTACCGCACACTTCGCTTATGGTAAATCCGCGGTTGAAAGTATAGGTCTGCACGATGCCGTCTGAGCCTGAGGTGTAGATACAATCACCCGGTTTTGATTCGGGTGTTGGTGTAACGGTAGGTCCTACATTGCAGTTGGAAGGAACGGAGCCTGCTGACGTGGTATCTGCAAAAAGAATGAACTGCTTATTCGCCGGCGACGCCGCGGTGAAATAGCCGCCGTAACCAGCGTTTTGAATGTTCGTGAATTTCCTACTCGAAAGACCTAAGGTCTGCATCTCACGGAGTGAAAGCGCTACCGTGTACGCCGTATCAGTCAGAAGGATAGAACGATTGAAATCTCCCTGCCCCAAAAGGGCAATCATGGTGATGACTGTGATGATAGTGAGCACCACGAGCATCTCAACGAGCGTAAAGCCGCGAGCCGTGCGTGGGTGCTTCGTTAAAGCGCGAGTGCGGAAAAAAGAGGATTCCATCCGGTGAAGTATGCGAGGAGTGCGCCTGCCGCAAGAAACGGCACGAACGGCACCTCAATTCCCATTTTAGGCCCTCCCTGGCGCATCACCAACACAGCGATGCCGTATAACGCTCCTATCCAGAATGCGAAGAGTATGCCGGAGATGGCGTTTCCTGCCGCAAGTAAGGAAAGGGAGAGTGCTATCGGCGCGTCACCTAGTCCCATCGCTCTACCGCCGGAACAGACATGCAGCAAAAAGAACGCTAATGCTATTGCGCCTGCAACCAGAAGCGCCAACCCAAATGCATGCATATCATAGGCAGACAGGAGCGCATACGTGACACACGAGAGAAACAGAAGAAACGAGAGGCTCGGCGGCACGATGGTGTGCCGGAGGTCATACACGACGATGATAGCGAGCAGGAAAAGCGCAATGAGAAGCGGTGCAAGCGCCAGCACGAATCCTACCTTTAGAAACGCGAGTGCAAACAATGCACCAAGAGAAAGCTCAAGAAGCGCATAGAGCCCGGGCACCCCTGCCCCGCAGGTACGGCAACGGCCTTGAGAAAATATCCAGGAGAGTACCGGTACCAGATCAGGGACACCTAAGGTGCGCGCACATGAGTTACAGCGCGAGCGACCTTTCAAAAAGGACTGACCCGTGTTCATGCGCTCAGCGATAACGCCCGCGAAGCTTCCCGCTATAGCACCAAAGAGTCCGAAGAAAAATGCGGTGAGTAGTTCCATCCCGCTATCATAACGCGTCGATGGATATATAAAACGAAAACGCGCGCCATAGTGGCGCGCATCCTCGTTACCCTGCCTTACGGATTAGGAGCAGAGCTGCGTTGCGCTGATGGCCGTCGTTGAGGTTGAGACCTTTCCCGTCGAGTCCATGCAGAACTTGCCCGTCTGTGACTGGAGCTGGTGCTGAACTGCCCAACCGGAAGGACCGGCGATGCAGGTAGCGTCAGCTGCCGTACCTACTGCTGCGTTCAGGTCAGTGACGATCTGAGCGATGTTTGGGTTGTTCGTGGAAGCGAACATACCGGTGGTGCAGGTGGTGGTCGTTGCAGAACCGTAGCTGTTGCCGTTGTTGTCGTAGTAGATCTCAGCGTTTACGCCGATAGAGCGGATTTCGCTCTGGATCTTTGCGTCAGTACCCTTCGAGCGCGCCGTGTTGAGGGACGCGAGCACGACGGATGAGAGAATGCCGATAATAGCGATGACGACGAGGAGCTCGATGAGCGTAAAACCGCGTCGGACATGGCCGAGGGAAAGTACAGATTTCATAGTGAGGGTGAGTGATAAGGCGGGTAAAGTATCCGCTCCCCGTATTGTACGAGAGATTACGCCACGAATTGGCACTCGTGTGGATAACCACACGTAATTATGAAATAGAACCAGCGAGGTTGTAGATAGGAATCAACACTGCAGCAAGGAGTGTACCGACGCCAAGACCGAGGAATACAATCATCAGTGGCTCAATAAGGTCGACAAGAGTATCAACTGAAGTAGATACTTCGCGACGATAGAACTTCGCAAGTGTATTCAAGATGTTGCCAAGCTCTCCCGTCTCCTCTCCCACCTTCACCATCGCGGTCATGATGCCTGGGATCTGCTCATGCTTAGAAAGTGCGTCTGAAATGGAAGAGCCTCCCTTTACGTCCTCCCCTACCTGCGCCAGGATGCGTTCGTACACGGCGCTTCCCACTACCGATGATGTGATTTCAACGGATTCAACGACAGGAACTCCCGAGACAAGCATGGTCGCGAAGTTGTCTGAGATGCGCGAGAGGTAGAGCTTCTCGTAGAGGTCGCCGATGTAAGGGGTCTCAAGCTTCAAGTTATCAAAGAAGTAACGGCCCGCAGGGTTCTGCATGGAGCGATAGATAAAGAACCCACCCACGACGAGAAGGATGAGTACAAATGCGCCGTAATTCACGATGATATTGGAGAGCCCAATAACAATCTGGGTATAGAGCGGTATTTCCTGACCTGAATCGATAAGAATCTTGGAGACGTTTGGAATAACGAGCGTAAGCATGAGTGTCATCACCACCACGAAGGTAGCCACAACGAATGCTGGGTAGATAAGCGCGTTCTGCGCCTTACTCATCACTTCATAGGTACGATCAAGGTAGTCAGCAAGGTACCCGAATATTTCAGAAAGCTTTCCGGACTCTTCTCCCGAACGCACCATGTTCACATAGAAAGAGGAGAACACCTTCGGATGGCGCGCGAGCGCTTTGCTTATGGGGCTCCCTCCCTGAAGATCGTCTGCCACCTGCGTAAGAATTTCAGCGAGATAGGCGTTATCTACTTCTGCTGCAAGAAGACGGAACACACGAAGTGCTGACACTTGCGCCTCGAAGAGTGTTGCCACCTGGCGCGAAAGAATAACGACGTCCTTGTTGGATACAGACTTCAAGAATCCGAATTCAAGTGAGAGCACTGACTTAGTGCTTGCTGGATCAATCGAAGAAACGATGAGACCACGACGCTGAAGCGTGGAGACCGCAACGTCCATAGAAAGCGCTTCAACGGTACCGCCGCGCTCGTGTCCGTCCTTATCAAGTGCCTTATAGTTGAACAACATGTACATCTAGTATCGCACGGTCCTACCGCTGCGACGTCATAGAGCGGGGATTATGGTTTTTTCGCCTTAGGAAAGAGGTGATCAGCAGCTTCGAACATGTTGCTGGTATTTGCTAGGTATATGATGCCTTGTTTGTTCCGTTCTCTCGGTTGACCTGTTCCTACATGAAAAGGCTGGCCGGTATCACGATGTATCGCGTAGTAATCTATCTGACCTTTCTTGATAAGAATACGAAAGCGACCTGGGTATACCTGTTCGAACCGCTCTGGATACTCGACGCGAGCAATACTTGCTTTGACATCAGGAGTGGCAGTGTCCAAACGCGTATGTTCTTCAAGAACGTAAAGGAAAGGCGTATGCGGTTTCATCGCTCCCAAGCCAGCCACCCCTTTCTGAGCGAGCAGGGCGAGCGTTTCTTGCTCGTTTAAACTCGGTTTTCGCTCCCGTTCCCCCGTGGTAGCTGGCACGAACGGACGCTCACCACTCTCACTCATAGAGATTAGAGATATCGCTCGAAAGTTTTCTGATCAGATGCGCGTTCATACGCATCCTCAACGGTCACCTCACCCTTACGCACCAATTCCGCGAGTGAGCGATCCATATCAATCATGCCCTCCTGGCTTGAGGTCTGTACCACCGTACCAATCTCATGTGTGCGTCCTTCACGAATAAGATTGGAGATAGCGCTGTTGTTGATGAGAAGCTCATAGGCAGGGACAAGGCCTCCGGCAATACGCGGCACGAGGCGCTGGGAGAAGATACCGGCAAGGGAGCCTGCAAGCTGGACGCGCACTTGATCCTGTTGGGTAGACGGGAACATGTCGATGATGCGGTCTATGGTCTGTGCAGCGTTATTGGTGTGGAGCGTAGAAAGCACGAGGTGACCGGTTTCAGCGGCGGTAACGGCTGAGGAGATGGTCTCGTAGTTACGCATCTCTCCCACCATGATGACGTCCACGTCTTCGCGGAAGGCGGCGTTCAGTGCCTGATGGAAGTCAGGGGTATCAATATGCACTTCACGCTGATGGATGAGTGACTTCTTCTTTTCAAAGAGGTACTCGACGGGGTCTTCTATCGTTACGATGTGCTCAGCACGCGTCTCGTTAATGCGATCAATCATCGCGGCAAGCGTGGTCGACTTACCCTGCCCTACTGGACCCACCACGAGGAAGAATCCTTGCTGGCGCTGCGTGAACACTTCAAGAATCGGTGGGAGGTTCAGAGTTGCAAAGGTACGAATTTCTTTCGGGATGAGACGCATCGCGATAGCAATACTGTTTCCCGTACGGAATCCGTTCACGCGGAATCGGTTCTTGTCCGTGTGCTCGTGCGAGAAGTCTACGGACTGTTCCTTCGTGAAGGTGTCCCAGCGGTCTGGCGGAAGAAGCGTCTTCAACATCGCTTCCGTGTCTGCTCCCGTGAGTACTTCTTTTTGAAGAAGCGGAACGAGTGCGCCGGCGACGCGAATAATCGGAGGACTTCCCGGAGAAAGATGGAGGTCAGACCCGCCTTCAGCGATGACGGTATCAAGGAGCGCACTTATCGTGTCTTTACCTGCAGCGGTCATGCTGGCTTTTCGATTATCTTAATAGTTTCTGCATACACTTCTGACGGGATAGCTGATGCTTTGATGATGTAGCCTGAGGCATTCAATTCTTTTGCCTTATCCAAATCGGTGTCCTGTCCCTGGTTTGAGAGAATGATGAACTTGGTCGTAGGCGCAATGTTCTCGCGACGTATGGTCTCCAGGGTTTCAAACCCTGTCATGCCTGGCATCACCACATCTAGAAGAACGGCGTCAGGAGCGGGATCTTTCTTGAGTGCTGCCAATACTTCGTCCCCTGACTGGAAGGCAGTAACCTCGTGGCCAGCGTTCTTAAACTTAATCGCGTACATGTCGAGAAGGAAGCGGTCATCGTCGACAAGATATATGCGGTGGTTTGCCATAGAAAATGTTATGTGGCTTCAGGTTCTTTTTCTGGTGCGTTGTCTTCCTCGTCTGCAAGCAATGCCCCACCAAGCGTATTCACTTCCTCGAAGGGGATCTCGCCGTTGAGTGCCTTAATAATACCATCCTCACGCATGGTGAGCATGCCTTCGGCGCGTGCGGCTGCATAGACTTTCTCCTCCACCGGGTCCGTGAGCACGACGTGCTCGAGGGACTTAGTCATGCGTAGTATCTCGAAGACACCGACGCGGCCTCGGGTACCGTTCGGACAATCAGGGGTGGGTGCCGCACGGTAGAGCTTCTCAAACTTAGGGATACGTCCTTTGTGTTCTGCCGGTAAATCAGCGAAATCCTTCTCAAGAAGAAGCTTAATAGAATCAGTGACTGGCATCTCCTCCCCTGCTCCTGGGCAGAGCTTTCGCACAAGACGCTGGCCGATAGCGGCGACCAGGGTCGGTGCGATGAGGTACGGATCAACGCCCATATCTACCAAGCGCGGAATGACGCCTGCGGCGGTATTCGTGTGGATGGTGGAGAACACTAAGTGACCCGTGAGTGCCGCTTGAATAGCAAGCTGCGCGGTCTCCTTGTCGCGGATTTCTCCCACCATAATGACGTCCGGGTCCTGACGAAGTATGGAGCGGAGTCCTGACGCGAAGGTGTAGCCAATCTCAGGATGTACCTGGCTTTGCGCCACTTGCGGTATCTCATACTCCACTGGGTCTTCAATAGACACGACGTTCTGCGTTTCGCGATCAAGCTCAGAGAGCATCGCGAACAGTGTCGTTGATTTACCCGAACCAGTAGGACCCGACATAAGGATAATGCCGTACGGGACGCGAATGATCTCACGAATGGTCGCAAGGTCTTCTTTGGTGAGACCCACAGTATCAAGGGTCGCAACAGATTTTGCACGATCCAAAATACGCATCACCACCTTCTCACCGAACTCTGTTGGGAAGGTAGAAACGCGGAAGTCGATGCGACGGCCTTCTACGGTAGCGGAGAAACGTCCGTCCTGCGGTTTTCGTTTCTCATCAAGGCGCATCTGACAGAGAATCTTGATGCGCGCAACGACAGCAGGATGAACCTTCGCTGGAAGCTCAAGAGAGGTGTGGAGTTCGCCGTCCATACGGAAGCGGACACGGGTTTTCTCAGGGGTTGGCTCTACGTGAATGTCGGACGCTCCCCCTTCTACGGCGTAGCGAAGCATTGTCGCTACAATCTTGGTGACCGGCGCATCAGCCTTGATGCGATCTTCGGTCATCGCCCTTCCCTCCTCCTCTTCTTCCTTTCGTTTCGTAAGCACATCATCAAGCGAGGTCTCAAGCTCAGAGAGCGCTTCTCCTACTTCTCCGGTGAGGTTCTTGTACTCATCAATAACGCGTGCGAAATCTGATTCCGTAATCAAGAAGAGCTTGTACGGCATCCCCGCCTTAGTGGAGATGAACTGGAGCGCATCAAGCGCCTCTATGTCGTCGGGGTCAGTAATACCTACCTCAAGCGCGCCGTCAGCAACGCCAATAGGGACGAGGCGGTAATGGCGAGCAGACTCTTCCGGTATGTACTCAAGTCCTGCGTGACCTATAGGCCCCGTTGGGATGACGCGGCCTGGGATGTTGTAGTGGTCGGACGCGGCGCTCAAAATATCTTCTGCAGTGATGCCACGCTTGTTGAGCACTGCTTCTACAGAGATTTTATCTTTACGCGCCTCGTTCTCAACCGCGGATACGTCACCGGCTTTAAGCGTGCCCTTTTTTACGAGAAGCGGAAGTATGTTCATGACCTACGTTGTAGTATCGCATACCCCACTGCCATAGCGGTTGCGTCTGACTGTCAATTACCGAACGCCAGGAAGTGGAGCAAACGGATCGGTGCGACCTGAAGGTTCAGGAATAACTGCGGTGCGAATATCCTGCAGACCAACGAATCGAGGATCGGTCAGTATAGAGGTATCAAGTTCTACTGGATCAATCTTTGCGGTAAGCGTAATAAAGGTAAGCTCCGCTTCGCTTGAAGGGGCGCCCGTTGCCGCTACCCCGGCGAGGTTCGAGGGACGGAACATGAGGTACGCCGCAGCGATGAGGAGGAGAACTCCGAGTGCGATGGCGATACCGGTGGTTTTAGACATGTGCATATATCAGCGGAGCCAGTAAATACGGAACGTCAGGTCGTAGGTGTAGACGCCTGTCTTCGATTCACTGATGGAAATATCGGTGAGATCAAGCGGGCGCAGACTCCACTCTGCTCCAAGAAGGAAGGTCTTGAGAGCAGCGTAGCTTCCGGTAGCACTTACGGAAATATCAAGGGATTCCACCGGACTCTCTGACGCAAGGGAGAGACGGTCTCCCCCACTTGTTTCTGCAGGGGTACCGACATCGAAATTTGAGAGCGTAAGTCCTGAGCGTGACGCGAGCGAGTTAAGGTCAAGAATGAGCTGCACGTTATCAACGCCGTCCGGAAGGAATGACTCGATGCGGGCAAGTCCTTCGGCAGGTATAGAGTTTCGTTCTGCCAAAAGCGCTCTCTCTTTCTCTGCAAACTTATCAGCCGCTGCAAGTGCTGCGTCGTACCCTTGTATCTCAGTGCGAAGCGCTGCTACCGCGCCTGTGTATGTTGGATTTACGTAGCCAAAGAAAAGGCCGATGGCGATGAGTATGAGGAGGACGGGAAGGATGCG
>DAORIN010000015.1:0-2147 GCA_035438545.1 Minisyncoccota bacterium
ATAGCCACCGCGATCAAAAACGATAGCGGTAACCCCAGCCTTCGTGGCACGCTCTGCGATAGCCTTCCCCACTGCTCCTGCCTGCTTCCCGAGAGATCCTGGGAACTCGCGGCCATGTGCAGAAACGAGCGTCTTTCCTGCTGCGTCATCAATAACCTGCGCGCTGATGAACTTGTTGGAGCGGAATACGGCAAGGCGAGGACGCTCGGCAGTGCCGGTAATGCGTGCGCGAATACGTGAGTGACGACGTGCGCGAAGTGCTGATTTAGAAGGAGTTGCCATAAAAGATTAGACGGCTTTCTTGCCCTGCTTGCGCAGTATTACCTCATCATCGTAGCGAATACCCTTTCCAAGGTACGGCTCCGGCGGCTTTACGGCGCGAATCTCTGCCGCAAACTGACCGACACGCTGCTTATCAGCGCCTTCGATAACGATGTTGTTCTTAGTAACGGTAGCCGTAAGGCCTTCAGGAATAGGAAGGGTGACCTGATGAGAGAATCCAACGCTCAAGACAAGGTCCTTACCCTTGAGTTCTACCTTGTACCCAACGCCCGTGAGGATGAGGGTCTTCTTAAACGGCGTCTCTACTCCCTGCATCATCGCCTTTACGTGTGCGGCAAACGTACCGGTCAACGCGTGTGCGAGACGTGAGGTGTTCTTAGGAGTGATCTGGACACCTTCAGGTCCAACGACGATAGAAATAGAAGAGTGCACCGCCTTGGTGAGCGTTTCCTTAGATCCCTTTACGGTGAGCATACCGTCAGAGGAGGTTACCTGAACCTTTCCTGGGATAGCGATGGGCTTTTTTGCGAGGCGGGACATACAAGTATTACCAGATTTCAAACAAGGTCTCTCCACCGGCGCGTACCTTGCGGGCCTCAGCGTCAGAAAGCACTCCCTTCGGCGTGGACATGATGCGAGCACCAAGACCGTTCTTCACCGAGTGAGCAAGCTTTGCGGGAGCGTAGAGGCGGCGGCCTGGCTTACTGATGCGCTTTACGCCGTTAATCTTGTGTTCCCCACGCTCGGTGTACGCAAGAGCGACCTCAAGCATCTTGTGGTCCTTCTTAGAAACAGATACGTCAGCGACGAAGCCGAGCTGCTTGAGCTTCTTAGCAATCGCCTCAAGGTGGTTTGAGTGCGGCAATGAAATAGAAGCAGTGCCGATAGCGCCTGCATTCTTAAGACGGATGATGAAATCTCCTACGCGGTCAGATACCATAAAAAGTTACCAAGAAGCTTTCTTAACGCCCGGGATCTTACCGTCGCGGGCAAGCTCGCGGAACTGGATGCGGGAGAGACCAAACGCGCGCAGGTAGCCACGGCCACGGCCAGAGATAGAGCAACGGTTCTTAACCCGGATCGGTGAGGAGTTCTTAGGGAGCTTCTGGAGGCCCTCATAGTCCCCTGCGGCCTTAAGCTCAGCGCGCTTAGCAGCGTACTTCGCGACGAGCTTTACTCGTTTGCGATTGCGGGCTAGTTGTGAGGTTTTGGCCATGAGGGGTTATAGGGGCACCCCAGCTGGCTCGGGAACCGTCAGGAAGAATCCTGGGGTTATCCTCGCTCGTGGGCATTAAAAAATGCCGCTGAGGGCTTAAGGGGATACTAGCAGTCTCTCTAGAGCGTGTCAAACAAAGGGGCGGGTGCCGTTACAGCTACCCGCCCCCTGCCTTTGTATTCGAGCTCCTTCACTCAACAGTGCCGAACAGTGGCGTTGGAAATACGAGAGCGCCTCGGAAGGCACCCCGCGTTCCATTGTCGTTCGGGACGCCGCGAGGCGTTATCCCGTTTGCGTCCGTGCCGGTAAGGCGTGTCCCTACGGACACGCCCTCGTCAGTTCCAAAGAGCCTTCGTGTGTACACGTACTGGCGTTCGCCCCCATCGTTTTCATAGGAACGTTGTACGCCGTTACGTTGTCTCCATTCGTCGTGTCGAGATTCTCGAAACGATCTTCTTCCGATCACCACGAGCACATTCTGTGGGACTTCAGAGTCTCCCGCATAAAACGGGACGGTTGAAGCGTAGTCAGTCACAGGCGCTTCCTCCTGCGCATAGCTACCCGTTGGTATCGCAACGAGCACAAAGATCAGAGTCGTTATTTTTTTCATCTGTCATCCTCCGAGCAATGACAGGTTGACGATACGCCC
>DAORIN010000015.1:2247-8503 GCA_035438545.1 Minisyncoccota bacterium
ATACCGATGGTGAGGTTTCCCATCTGATCGACTGCCGTAGGGGCAATGCCGCGGAAGTCGCGCGTACGAGGAAGCGCGATGTGGATGAGCTTGTCGAGGAACTCGTACATGCGTGCGCCACGAAGCGTCACCTGGTAGCCGATGATGTCGCCTTCGCGCATCTTGAACTGAGCGATAGAAGTCTTCGCTGGGCGCGCTGATGGCTTCTGACCCGTGATGCGGGCAAGCTTCTCATCAACGAGCTTGTTGCGTGCCTTGTCTTTGGCCTTACCGGTGCCAGACGACACGACCACCTTAAGGATACGTGGTGCCTGGAACTTGTTCGTGTACCCCTGACTCTCGGCGAGAGCTTCGTAGGCGTTCTGCTGTTTTTGTTTTGAAAGCATCATAATGTTGGAGGCTACTTGATGACGGTCTTACTCTTCTTTGCCATGCGAACCGTCTTGCCGTTCTGCTTCTCACGGCCAATGCGCGTTGGCTTCTTGGTCTCAGGATCAAGGATCATGACGTTAGAAGCGTTCACGGATGCTGGGCGCTCGACGATAGCACCGGACTGCTTGCGACCCGTGCGGCGGAGGTGACGCTTCACCATCGCAATACCGTCGACGACGACGCGACCCGTTGATGGGATAGCCACCAAGACAACGCCGGTCTTTCCCTTGTCTTTTCCAGACATGAGCATGACGGTATCGCCCTTCTTGATTTTCATCTTAGCAACCGCGTGACGATTCACCTTTTGGAATCGCTTCTTCTTCGAGGCGTAAGACTTCTGCTTGGTATCGGTGTACTTTCTCATATGATTTAGACGATTTCTGGGGCGAGTGACGCAATGTTCTGCCAGCCACGCTCCGTGAGCTCACGAGCCACCGGACCGAAGACGCGGTTCCCTTTCGGACCCATCTCCTTACCCTGCTTCTCGATGATAACGACAGCGTTATCGTCAAAGCGAATATAGGAACCGTTGGCGCGGCGGAATGCCTTGGTCTGACGAACCACCACTGCTTTGCAGACATCCTTCTTCTTGGTGGCCTTGCGGGGTTCTGCGGTCTGAATGGAGATGACAACGACGTCACCGAGGCCAGCGTAGCGGCGCTTTGAGCCTCCGAGCACCTTGAACACGCGGCCCACCTTGGCGCCAGTGTTGTCAGCTACGGTAACGATAGAGCGGTCTTGAATCATAATTAGTTGGCTATCTTGAAGCGCTTGAGCTTGCTGATAGGGCGGCACGCAACGATGGTGACGCGATCCCCTACCTGAACCGTGTTACCCGGATCATGCGCAAGATATTTCTTGGTGCGGGTCTGGTACTTCTTGTACTTCGGATGCTTCACGTAGCGAGACACCGCGACCGTAGCCGTGTCCTTCATCGCCGTCTTTACGACGACGCCCTTGAAGCTCTGAGGTTTTGAGATAGTTGGTTCCATAAAATAAGTTATGCGGTCTTCTTCGCGTGCAATTCGGTCATGATGCGAGCAATGTCGCGCTTCACCTTCGCCGGAGCATTGCTGTCCTTCGGGCGTGCACCGGCAGCTTCAAAGCGAAGCTTGCGGAGTTCTTCGCGGCGCTCGCCGAGAAGCTTTACGAGCTCCCCTGCATTCTTTTCCTTGAGTGAGATTTTCTTTGCCATAAATTTAGCGGGTGATGACGGTGGACTTCACCGGAAGCTTTGAGCCAGCGCGGCGCATCGCGTCGCGAGCAACTGCGTCCTCAACACCATCGAGCTCAAAGAGGATGCGTCCTGGACGTACCTCGAACACGAAGTGCTTTGGATCTCCTTTACCCGAACCCATGCCCACTTCAGCTGGCTTAGCGGTGACCGGGCGGTCTGGGAAGATGCGGATCCAGAGTTTACCGCCTTTACCCGTAACGCGAGTGAGTACTTTGCGGGCGGCTTCAATCTGGTTTGAGGTCACGCGAGACGCAGTGGTTGCCTTAAGGCCATGGGACCCGAACGCAACGGAAGTACCGCGCGTATCAGGACGTGCAAGCTTCGCTGGGGACTTTCGTCCGGTCTGCCACTTGCGGTGCTTAACTTTTTTAGGGAATAGCATAGGCGTTTATCGAGGAGAGTTCGTACGAGCAGGAGCAGGTGCCGCTGGACGCTCCGCTGGTGCGAAGGTATCGCCCAAGTACACCCAGACCTTGATGCCGATCTGACCGTACGGGAGGTGTGCTTCTACCTGAGCGTAGTCAATGTTTGCACGGAAGGTCTGAAGCGGAATGCGTCCCTTCTTGATCTGCTCCGTGCGGCTCATATCAGCGCCACCAAGGCGACCAGAGATAACGATGCGCACACCAATGACTTCGCGCACCGCCATCACCTTCTCTACCGTCATCTTGAGGACGCGGCGGAATGGGAGGCGCTTCTCAAGGCCCTCAGCAATCATGTAGCCGACTACCGCAGCGTTCGTTTCTGGCTGGCGGATTTCCATGATGTCGAGCTTCACTGAGCGGTTGTGGTTCGGAGCCACCTTGCGGACAACGTCTGAGAGTTCCTTGCGGAGCTTACCGGCGTTCTCGCCGGAGCGACCAATCACGAGTCCTGGGCGTGCGGTGTGGAGCACGACGCGGATTTCAGCAGCGCCACGCTCGATTTCAATATCAGCAACATAGGAAGCGCGGAGCTTCTTAGAAAGGTAGGAGCGAAGCGCTTCGTCAACGACGATGTTCTCGCGGTAGCTCTTCTTGTCGCCAGCAAACCAGCGGCTCTTCCAATCACGGATGATGCCGAGGCGGTGTGCGTAAGGATGTACGGTATGAGTCATAAAAATTATTTGGAAGCGAGCTCAATCTGGACACGGCTCTTGCGGCGGCGAATCGGCGCTGCACGACCATGAGCACGCGGCATGAACTTAACGAGCATACCGGCTGAGTCAACGCGAATGGTCTTCACGATGAGCTGATCTGGGTTCTCACCCTGGTTCTTAGCGTTAGCAGCAGCAGACGCAATCAACTTGCGGATAGGCTCTGCAGCGCGCTTTGGGAGGAATGAGAGTGCTGCGAGCGCCGCTGGCACCTTCTTTCCCTTCACGAGGTCCGTTACGAGGCGGACTTTGCGCGGAGGAGCATTATGAGACTTAAGTTCAGCTTTCATAGGTTATTTCTTGGCAGGCTCAGCTTTGGAAGCCTTTGCTGCAGCGATTTCAGAGTCCTTCTTCTTCTGCTCGAGCTCCTTCTGCATCTTTCCTCCGTGACGAACGAACTTCTTCGTTGGAGAGAACTCAGAAAGCTTGTGGCCCACCATGTCCTCGGTGACAAGCACTTCAATGTGCTTGTTACCGTTATGGACACCGAAGGTGAATCCTACGAATTCAGGAGCGATTTGAGAGTTGCGCGCCCACGTCTTAATGACCCCGGTATCAGCCGGTTTCTTTCCCTGGACTTTCTTGAGGAGTTTTACGTCCACGTAGGGTCCTTTTTTGAGTGATCGTGACATTGGTGTGGGTTGGGTTTTGTGGGGCGGTCCTAACAAACTAGCCCGTGCACCGGAGGCTATACCTCCATGTGCCCGGGTAGCGAACGTTCGAACCAGCCCCCTTTTGCTTTTTCAGCAAAAACCCGCGCAAGGCGGATAGGACTAATCTACAGGTCGGGGGGAAGGGTGTCAAATATTCCTGAAAATACGGGGATTCATGAAAGCCTCATGGAGCCTATGGGATATCATAGGGATATGCCTCCCGAAACCGCACCCGCTCCCGTAGACGCTCCTGTTCCTCCTCATCCGCAGCCTATTCCTTTACTCATTGCCCTTGCCCTCCTCCTTATCGCAGGCGGGGTCCTCTGGTACATCCTTACCCGCCCTTCCCCACAAATCCCCTTGGGGCAGACCGCAACCTCCACCCCAGAAGGCGGCGTTACGGGCGCCAAGCACATTACGGAGGAGACTGATCTCTATGAAATAGACGCAGCGTACCCCGCCGCTACCCCACTCAAAGCATCAGCAGGAGCCGCAGCAGATGCCGCTGCCGTGAGTGCGATGAAAACCTTTGCCGAGCAAGAGATTGCCCGCTTTAAGGATAACGGTGAGTTTGATTCGATGACTGCAGAAGATAAGGCGATGCTCGGATATGGGGATGGGCGGAAGCAGGCGCTTGGTCTTGAGTACAAGACCTACACCTCCCCCGCCACGGTCTCCTACGTCTACCTTATCTACGTCGACACCTTTGGTGCGCATCCAAACGCGTACTACCGCACCTTTACCTTCGACGCTGCTACCGGCGAAGAGCTTCACACTGACGACCTCTTCACCCCAACTGCTGACTACACAAGCGTCCTGTCTTCCGAAACGAGAACCCGCCTCAAGGCATCGTTGGGGGCCGATGCTGCTATCGACATGCTTGAGGCAGGGACTACCCCTGACGCGGATAACTTCCAGAACTTCTACCTTGATGGAAATGCGCTCGTCATAGTCTTCCCTCCGTACCAGGTGGGGCCCTACGCCATAGGCACCCAGGAAGTACGTATTCCTAGAGCGTCTCTAGGTAATGCACTAGCGGCCCGCTACCGCTAGCAGCGACCCTATATACTTACCCTCACACCTGGTTGGGGAGAAAGGAGTTTCCCATGAAAAAACCAGTGTTGCGTATTAACCGAATGCCGGCACTTTGGGGAAGCATTATCCCTGCGATTGCTTTCATTTTGCTTGGATTGGCGATTCTTTCTGTATTCCATCCGAGCTTAGGTTAACGCCGGCGGCCACCCCTTTAGGGTGGCCGCTTGCTTATATGGGATATACTTTCTCAGTAACAAATAACTTATAGCGCTATGGGAGAAGGATGGAAAGATATATTTAAATTTGGCCGATCACACCAGCCGGAATCAGTTCCATCAGTTGTAGAGAAAAACTTTGCACCGCTTACTGCTCAGCTTGATACCGAGCTTGCGCAAAGCGAACTTAAAGATGATGCACTTCTCTATGAAGCTGTGGGCGGAACGGTAGGTATGGTAGCGGCAGAGTCTACCGCACTTGCCCACCAGGGAGATTCTGCGTATACCCCTCAATCTATTTCCGCGCTTCGTGCCGCATTCGTTGAAGCAGGAACGAAGGCTGCCGGTGCATTCAAAGATATTTTCACGTATGACGAAACTAATGGGAATACCGTAGTGGAAGGCAGCGCAACCGAAACGGCAGCAAAAGTGAAAGAAGCGAAAGGACAGCCTAAATTCATAAACGCACAGATGCTGCCTCGTGTGGTGAACTCCATAGACCCTACCGCCACCCCGGAGTCTATAGCATCAGCTATTGAAAAAGCAGACTTCTTTGCCGTACGCACTATGGTCGCAAAAATGCTTGGCATGAATGAACAGCGTGCCAAAGAAACCCAGAGAGACGCTGCGGGTACCCAGCAATTCCTGAAAACAGTCTTGAAGCCGGATGATTACTTCTTAAGCCTCGTGGATACTATTAAGGAACCGGGAGCGGCTCCGAGCGTCCAAGACGTAACAACTCTTGAGCTTGGATTCCGTCTTGCAAATGTAACCTGGGCCTCTGGGCAACCGTTGATTGCGCTCTACGAAGGCGAGAATTCAGAACGTGGAAATTCAGAGAAGCAGGATAATTTCCGTGCGTTCGATGACATGGTCGCAAAAATGTACAACGAAGGAGGTCTTGATCGTGCGACGTTCGAAGTAATGAAAGATCTCGAGCAATTGAAAGAGTTTGTGAAGCAAGTGAGGGAAGCTGAAACAAAAGCATAGAAAAAGCCCCGCATACGCGGGGCTTTTTCTATCTACGAGATGATTTCTTAGAAATCATCTAGTGCTTCCCCTATCTGCGTGAGAGTATCTCGAACTATTTTCCCGTGACTGGCATAAAGGTTATCGAGAAGTTCTGGAGTAACTATCTGCCACTTAGCGCTTTGTGCGTCGTCACCTCCTACCGGCACAAGTTCAGAGTGACCCGTTGCATCTATGTGAAAGGCAGCGGTCTCTATCCATCGGCTCCCTGGCTCCCCTGGCGTTCCTTCGTTACGCTTATCGTCAACGATACCTTCGTATACCTTCGTCACAGGGAAAGAAGAGAAATCAAGTTTTGTTTCTTCAAGCGCTTCACGAAGCATGGTAACTTCTGCAGCCTCTTGTTCTCCATCAACGGTATCGCGGAATCCTCCGGGAAGCGCCCACGAGCCGTCCTTTCTCAATATGAGGAGGATCTCCAGATCTCCCTTATCTGTCTTTCTAGTTACTACGGCGTCCGACGCGTAGTTCACCCCTTCATTCCATAATGCATGCTTCCTCTCGGCTGATTCTGGGACAG
>DAORIN010000016.1:0-8429 GCA_035438545.1 Minisyncoccota bacterium
TCAGAACCTGGGCACCAGATGTTGTTGATCTGCCAGCGGGTCGTCTGATAGACGAAGCCGGTTGGCGTGTTCTCACCGGTAATACCAGAGCCTGGAAGGCCAACCCACGGAATCAGAATGTCCTTTGCGTGTGCAAGCTGGAATGCTTTCACCGCATCGAAGGTCATTGGGCCGAAGAAGCCAGAGAGAGGAAGCGTGACGCCAAGCTGATCGTTAAGGAACTGCTGGAGCTTCGTTACCTCATCTGGGCTATTTGCCCAACCCATCTTCAAGTAGTCCGTGAGAAGCGGGCCGCAGGTGCTTGCACCCAAGACTTCGCCGTCGCCAGACGAGCCGCCGGAGCGACCGCGTCCGGAACCACTGCGAGAGGTAGGGCCGTCGAACTGCTCATCCTGCGTGTTGTGGAAGGTACACGTTACCGTCTCTCCTTCCTCAATGTAGATGCGCTCACCGTTCACGATGTTGACGCCTTCAGACTCACCTTCGTATTCGCAGGTAACGCTGTCGAGCGAATAGCCTTCGAATACGCTTTCAGTAACGTCGTAGGTTCCTTCAGAGAGGTAGAGCTCGGTTGAACCGCTTCTTCCAGTAGTAGTGACATCGGCGTCAGCGAAGAATTCGCCGGCAACGATATCAAAGTCGAAGGATGCGTCTTCGCCATCAACCTCCTTGATGATCACCAGTCTGCCCTCGTCATCGCCGCCGCAATCGACGCGCACATCGCGCTCGTCGTCGAAGCAGCCATCGTCCTCCGCAGGTTCGAAGTCATACGTAGTCGTGTGAGTGTTCGAGCCAGTTTTTACAGCGATGACGAACTTGTCGAAGTTTCCGTCGAAGTTCTGCCACGCCGCTCCTCCGAATCCAGTCTGGATGCGGATTGCAGGAACGTCAGTTGCAAGTACTGCGCCTGGATACTCGGCAGCATAATCAGCGAGCGTCGTGAGCGGAGGGCCGCCGGCGCTATCGTTGTTAGACCACCATCCTCCTGCGTCAGCATCCCAGTCCTGCCATGCGCCTATAGCGACACAGTTCGGGTTGCCATCGCATTGATCCGGAACAGCATCTGGACTGTAGGCAAGCATGCCGTACGTGCCACTCTGGTATACCGGCTCAAAGAAGAGTGCGTCATCCCAAGTTCCATCTGCATCGCGATCGATGCGGATCTGAATGTAGGTAGCCTGTGCACCAGCATTTGCTGTTACATAGGTGCTGTACTCGAGCTTCGTGATGTCTTCAAGCGGTGTGCCGTTGTAGTCAGATGACATAAGGCGCGTAGCATCATCCCCATTAACAACCTTCTGATTGAAGCTGCCCGTCTGTAGCGGCGGCGTTGCTGGGCCGGTGACGAAGTCGCCATCAGTTCCCGACGTCGTCGGATTAGCATCGTCACTACCGTCTGCAATGTCGTAGTTGAAGAGGCTCCAACCCTGCGATGCGAACGGAGTGACAACGAGCGTCTCCGCCGTATCTTCACCCTGTTCATCAGGAACGCAGGTAACCGTCACATTGTCGACGAAGGAACCGAGCGAATCGTTCGCATTTCCTGCATCGCGAAGTGCGAGCGTGGTAAGCGTTCCGCCAGCCGTGAAGTCGAATCCATAGGAGTCCCACTCGGTCTGGTTTCCTGCCGTTGCGTTTGCAGCATTCGTGGTCTGCATCGGTACGCCGTTTACGCTTACCGTCACGCCGTTCTGCTCCTTAGCAGTTCCTGGGCGAGCAGAGAAGTCATACGAGACGTGGTACTTCTGACCGTTAACCGTCGTAAGGCCTTGAGCAATCTCAACCGCAGACTGTCCGCCTGGGTTTGATGGACCGTTCAAGTCAGAGTCGAGTTCAGTGTACTGCGAGCCTTCGCTTGCAAGCCAACCGTTCACGCCTCCATGAATTTCAACCTTTCCACCAGATGCTGCGCCGACAAAGTCTGCGAGCCATACGAGTGCTGGCGAAGTGCCAACCTCGAATACATCCCAGCCTGCGCCATTAGTTACATCAGGGTTTTCGAAACCACCATTTGCAACAAGATTAATCTTAGGATCGCAGGTCGGCGCTTTCTCCTTCTCTACGTTCCAAGCGACGCAGTAGTAGGTCTTACCTTCTTCAGGACTGCGGATGAAGTCCCAGTTATCGTAGTTCAATCCATCGTTCGAACATGCGAATTCGGCCGAAACATTGCTGTTATCGCCACCCGTTTGATCGAAGCTAAATGGAATGTAGCCAGGCTTCAAGACTTCGCGAAGATGTACTTCCGTTATGCCTTCAAGCGGAATGGTCATAGAGACCGTTCCGTCTTCAGCAGTGAGGCCAGACGTGGTGTACCCTGCTGCTTCGCCAGTAAAGGCGCGGCCAGCGTCGCCATCGTTTTGATCACACCACTGGAACTGCCAACCTTCTTCGAGATGGCAGGAATCACCATGAGTCTCCAAGAAGTCTGCTGCAGTGTCGGCAGTAGTTTGATGGTTAGAACCCATAACGTTCGGAAGGTCTGACTCGTCATCACAGACAATCTTCGTTGCGACTACAGTGATGCTGTCTTCCGGAGTTTCGCAGCCAGTAACACCGATTTCAACAACGAGGTCGTTGAAATCCTTGTCACCCTGGTTTGGTAGATCTTCGAATGCAACGACGTATTCGTTGTTATCTGAGTTGTAAACGACTGCATGTCGCTTACCGTCTCCGTTCGAAGTGTTCTTGGTGTAGTAGTAGCTGGTGCCATCATAAATGGCAAAGACTACGTCAGATACATTCGTGAGAGAGAGGTTGTACGTACTGCCAACTACTGCAGTTGGGGTTGCTGCATACCCAGTAACATTTCCATCCTTAAATATAGGTTGGAAAGCTCCTCCGTTTAGGAAGTACCCGAACACGTGCTTGTTTGCAGCGATTCCCTTCACATACTTGAAAGTGAAGTCGACGTTGTTGCCTGTACCATTCCACTGTTGCGTGTTGGTCTGGTCATCATCAGCATCCACTGAGTAAGACGGCGTCGCGTTATCGAGGATGTGCTGAAGTGTTTCTTCGGAACCTCCAAACGTCTGCGTGCCCGTGGTTTCAAGAGTCGACGGCGCGACGCATGAGTTCTCAGGAGTCTTAGGCTCGCCGCAGTCTGCACCGTTAACGGTGAGGACATAGCGAAGACCGCCCGGATTGTTTGCCGGAGTCTCGCCGGACAGGTCCTTGTTCGTTACTACGAAGGTAATGGCGTTCTCACCTTCAAGGAGATCAGCAGCTGGAATTGAGTAGTTATCCTCATGACCAGCCTGGTAGTTATGCTCTTCTGGGTCAGCACCGACCGCATGACCGTTAACGGTAACGCTGTAGCCGTTGTCTGCCGCGACGCGAAGCGTAGCGCCAGAAGGAACTTCATCTACTGAGAAGGTACGGGTGAAGGTTTCAACCTCGTCCCCTGCAGTAAGCGTCGTCGGGTCTTCGCCCCAGATCCACTTAGAGATGGATGCAAGAACTGCGGTCCATGCTGAATGCGGGTTCGAGACGAGAACGGCTGGCTGGCCGCCTTCAATGGTGTACGTGTCGCTTACGACAACGCACATATCATCTTCCGTCTCGTCGTCGTAGGTGTACGGAGGATCCTTTGGTTCTTCCGTAGCTACGCAGCCTGATGCTGGGTGCTGTGCGTCAATAACATAGTCGCCATGACCGGTGTGGCCAGAAACGGCATTGCTATTAACGTTCAGTACCTGTGCCGCTGGAGTGCCGGGCTTATGGCAGATGTCTACATTATTGTTTTGCGTATCGAGCACAACATCAAGATTGAGAGTGTTTTCTCCTTCCTGAGTCGATTCTTCTGGAGCCTGCTCTTCAGGAGTGGTCGCCTCTTCAACGACTACTTCTTCAGTCGGCGTGGTGTCTTCCTGGGCACGTGCCGTAAGCGGCGTGACCGGGAATGACAAGGTAACCAGGGTCACAGCAAGCATGACGGCCTGGAACGCCTTGAGCGTCTTAACGAGCGCGAATGCGCGTGGATTCATATGCATGGATAATCCGTTTATTAATTTGTATGTAGTGATAATGGAAACGCGCACGCACCAACGAACTTTCCGAATAAGGGAAAGTGCGACGGCGAGACTCTTTGCCCGACGTACTGCTACGTCTGCATGTAGTAGTACTCCTACCCCCGTGAGGTGTCAATGAAGAGAGAAACGAAAAAATGGCCTATTTAAAGGACAATTTGAGCGTTGTGTCCTTTATGAAGACAGTGTCCAATAAAAAGTATTGTATTTCTTTGCTTTCGTGTTTTGAGTGTCCTATGGGATAGGAAGTGAGCTACGTCGAGTATACGGAAGACGGGTGTGGATAACTCTTCCTCTGGACTTCTTCTCTTTTCATTGCTCTAGACAAAGTTCATGAAGAGAGTAATGTCACCCTCAATGAGCGGCGCACATTCCTCACCGGTTATGCCGGCCGTTTCGGCCGCGTCTCCGCTTTCCCTTGAACAGGAGCTTGATCGTGGCGCTGATATCTCCATAGTTAACCTGCTCGACTGCCTCGTTACGAAGGCTCATACGCTTAATTCCTCCGATATTCACCTTGATCCTACCCGTACCGGGGTTCGGGTGCGCTTCCGTCTCGATGGCGTACTGAAAGATTTCCAGGAACTCCCTAAAGACGTACATCAGGAAGTCATTTCCCGCATAAAAGTGCTCGCAAGCCTCAGAACCGATGAGCATCAGGCGGCGCAGGACGGACGATTCCGTCATACGTTTGCTGACGGCGTCTGCGTCGACATTCGCGTCTCTATTGCGCCTACCTATCACGGAGAAAATGCCGTCCTCCGTCTTCTTTCCGGCCAGAGAACTGAGCACACCCTCTCTATGCTCGGCTTCAGCGAGAAGGATAAAGAAAAGGTAGAGCGCGCTATAAGCAAATCAAACGGGATGATCTTAGCGACGGGCCCTACCGGCTCCGGTAAGACGACGACCCTCTATACCCTTATTAAGATGCTGAATCGTCCTGAGGTCGCTATCGTCACTATCGAAGACCCTATCGAGTACTCAGTGGACGGTATCGAGCAGATTCAGGTGAATGCCCGCACCTCACTCACCTTCGCCAACGGCCTTCGCTCCGTCTTACGTCAGGACCCCGACATCATCATGGTGGGAGAAATTCGTGACGCTGAAACTGCTGGTATTGCGGTGAACACTGCGCTTACCGGTCACCTTCTCCTTTCAACGCTCCACACCAACGACGCCATCACCACCCTTCCCCGCCTTTCTGATATGGGAATCGATCCCTATCTCGTCGCCTCGACGATGAACATTGCTATTGCGCAGCGCCTCGTGCGTAAGACGTGTGAGGCGTGCAAGGCTGAGTGCGCGATGACGGATGTCATGAAGGCAAGCTTGGTAGATCTTCCGGTTCAGAAGCCGCTTCAGGCAGGAGAGAAGATATATAAAGGTAAGGGATGTGACGCGTGTGCGGGGAGCGGCTACAAAGGACGTGTGTGTATTAACGAGGTACTGGTTGCTACCCCGGCAATTCGCGAAGCCATACTGCGCAAAGCGTCAGCCGACGAGATGCGCGCTATCGCCATACGCGAAGGAATGACCACGATGCTTGACGATGGGTTTGAGAAAGTGCGCAGTGGCACTACTACTATCGAGGAAATCCTCCGCGTCATCCATGATTAATCGAGAACTTATCGTCGCCCACACCCTAGGAGCCGGAAAGCAGGTCATCGCGCTTTCCTACGCTACCGTTACTACGCTCCACAAACATAGCGAACCAGTGCGTCGCTCGTTCAAGAAGCTTTCAGATAAATACATCGAAATGCGCAATGCATACGAGCTTAAGAGCGCACCGCGTCTTTCCGTAAAGGATCAGATGTTCTTCGCCAAGCGCCTTTCCTTCCTCATCAAAGCGGGCGTCCCTATTCTCGAGTCGCTCCACATGATAAGCAGCCAGACAGCGTCGCGCCAAAGCGCACGCGTTATCGGCAGCGTGTACCAGGACATCTCTAACGGCTCTTCCCTTGCCAAGAGTCTCGGAAAGTTCCCCCACATCTTCGGTGACTTCGGCATCAACATCATTAAGATCGGGGAATCCTCCGGTACGCTCTCCACAAACCTTGAGTACCTTGCCGACGAGCTCAAGAAGCGTCACTCGCTTCAGGGGAAAGTCGTAAGTGCCTTCATCTACCCCGGCATCATCACGCTTGCGACCCTTGGCATCACCGCATTCCTCATGCTCTATCTCTTCCCGAAGATCATGCCTATCTTCAGCTCACTCCATATGGAGCTTCCGCTCACCACAAAGATTGTGATGGCCATCTCCCTCTTCCTCCAAGCATGGGGGCTCCTCCTTATCGGCGTTATCATCGCGGCCTGCATCGGCATTTCTCTACTCAAGAAGAAGAATAAGCAGTTCCATTTCTTCTTCGATCAGGTAGTGCTCTCTATGCCGCTCTTCGGCCCCTTGATGCGTTACTACAACCTTGCAAACGGCACGCGCACGCTCGGCATTCTCCTTCAGGGTGGCGTTACCCTCTCAGAAGCGCTGCCGCTCACCGCAGACACCACCGCAAACCTCGTCTATAAGGCCGAGTACCGAAAGATGGCGGAATACATCCATCGCGGCGAGCGCATGTCCTCCTTCCTCGTCACCTCAGAGAACCTCTTCCCGCCCATCATGGCGCAGCTTATTGCGGTGGGCGAGCGCTCGGGGAACCTCTCAAACACGCTCGTCTACCTCTCCGAACTCTATGAGGCGGAGGTAGAGGACTTCACCAAGAACCTCTCGAGCCTTATCGAGCCGGCACTCATGGTCATCATGGGTATCTTGGTTGGGTTCGTGGCGATTTCTATCATCACGCCTATCTATGGCATCACGCAAAATCTCCATACCTAAGGGATTCACCCTGCTTGAGATCCTCGTCGTCATGGGGCTCGTCCTCATGGTGGTGGCATTCGGCCTCATCGTATCCTTCGATGACTATCGCGGCTTCACCTTTAGAAACGAACGCGACATCGTGGTGTCCGTCATACAGAAAGCGCGCGGCCAGGCGATAAACAATATGTGCTTTGGCGCTGGGTGCACCGATGGGAAGGCACACGGCGTGTACTTCGGTACGCCAGGAGAGTACGTGGTATTCCAAGGCACCTCGTATGCCACGCGCGACGTTGCGCTCGATGAGGTGATAGCGGCGCGCGATAACGCATCCGTAGTTTCTGGAATGACGAGCGTGGTCTTTAATCGTCTGCGCGCGGACACGACGACCGTAGGAGGAACAACGCTCACCATCACCCAGCCAGGGCACACCTCTACCATCACCGTAGAACCAGAGGGTCGTGTGTGGTGGACCAATTGATATGATGACGCCCCGCGGATTCTCTACGCTTGAAATGCTCATCGCGATGACGGTGCTCCTGCTTGCGTTTACTGCGACCACGCTCCTTCTTCCCGGCATCCAAGACAGCTCTATTGATACGGAGATTGCCGTTGAGGCACTCAACATCGCTGAGCGCACCTTAGAGAATCAGCAGGCGCTCGCACGCAAGGATTTTAAACTCGTTACCGGTAGTTCTTCCCAGGAAACAATTGGTGGCACCGTCTATCAAAAAACGGTGACCGCAGCGTCAACTGATTACTTCACTAAGCAAATCACTGCGCTTGTCACCTGGGGCGGCATGTATGGGCGCGCTCAATCGATAACCCTGAAGTCAGTCGTATCGAACTTTGAAGAATCAATTGGTGGCGATACCTGTGACTCCATCCTTACCGGTAACTGGCTTCTTCCGCCGCAAATCACGAATCGCACGCTCGGTGCACAGATTATGGGAGACGGCTCAGGACTCTATCCCATCACCGACCTCGATGCGTACCGCAAACGCCTCTACGTGACCGTAAACAACACCGGTACCCTTCCCTCTTCGGGACCACGCGACGCAGGGACCGCTGCGAACACGTCGGGCGTGGGTACGGTGTCGTGGGGCAATCCAACCAACGCGCGTACGAGCGATAACTCATACGCCACTGCCTCTCTTTCAGGAACTCAGGCGACGCAGTATATAAAGGCGACGAACTTTGGCTTCACTATTCCGCAGGACGCCACCATCGTTGGCATCAAGGTTGATATTGAACGCAAAGCGAGCAGCAACACGAACACCGTACGCGATAACGTGGTGCGCCTGGTACGTGCTGACGGTTCACTCGGCGGCACCAACCAAGCGCACACGACGAGCTGGCCGACCTCTGACGCCGCAGACTCGTATGGGAGCGCGACCGATTTATGGAACGAGTCGGGGTGGAGCCCCGCAGCGATTAATGACGCTGACTTTGGTGCGGTTATTTCTGCTATCGCCAACGGCGGCTCAGGCACGCGTACCGCGTCAGTTGATAGTGTCCGCATCACCGTTACCTATACGCGCCAGCTCTACGTACTGAACGCAACCACCCCTACAAACCCAACGTTTGAT
>DAORIN010000017.1:0-8207 GCA_035438545.1 Minisyncoccota bacterium
GTAGCACTTGGAACCCTTGCCCGCACGGCGCAGAAAACAGTAACTATCCAGACGGGAGAGGGAACTACCACCGCAACCACGACCCAAACTATTTCCTATACTGAACTCCGTTATGTGGAGCGAGAGAGCGGCAACGTATATGCGTATGACTTTGATAAGCGCCTGCTGTCCCGCATCTCAAACCGCACGCTTCCTGGCATTCAAGAGGCTTCGTGGTCTCTTGATGGCAACACTGCGTTCTTACGCTTCCTCTCCTCAAACGATAACGGCGGGGAGAGCATTGATACGTTTGCGCTTCCAGTAACTCGTGAGGATGGTGGTTACTTCCTAGAAACAGGGCTGGATCAGGTGGTGGTGTCCGGAAGCTCCACAGTTATTACGCTTCTTCCAAGCTCAACCGGATCCATTGCTACCTCCGCACGCATTGATGGCACGAACGCGAAGACCTTCTTCTCGTCAGCACTCTCTTCGCTTCGCCTTTTCCCTGCAGGCACCGGCGTTGCTGCGTTCACCAAAGCATCGGCACAGTCGGACGGCGTCGGGTTCATGGTGAGCTCGGGAGGCACGTTCACGCGTATCCTTGGTCCGCTTCGGGGTCTCACCCTTCTTCCAAGCCCTTCGGGAAAATCGGTGCTGTATAGCTACGTTTCTGGAAATTCCGTGGTCGCTGGCATGCTTGATGTAGCAACGCGCACCACCACCTCACTTCCTATCGCTGCACTTCCTGAGAAGTGTGTCTGGGCCGCAAATGAAACCGCAGTGTACTGCGGTGTACCACGCTCTATGGGAACCGGCTGGCCCGACTCTTGGTACCAGGGCACCACTTCATTCTCTGACCGCATCTGGAAGGTAGATCTTACGGCACGTACCGCTATTCTTATCGTTGATACCACTGCTGTCGCCGACACTGCAGTTGATGCCGTCTCACTTTCAATAGATCCGAAGTCTGATGTTCTTCTCTTTACGAACAAGAAAGACGGTTCTCTGTGGGCGTACGATCTTTAGGCCGTAACTGGTTTCGGGGTAGGGTGGAGTTTACGCACAACGAACTCCTGCGCCACCATGAAGAGGTTTGAAGCGGTGAAATAAAGCGCCAGTACTGCTGAGGTGTAGGCGATGAATCCGATGAGAAGCGGGAATATAAAGCGTGCCTGAAGTGCAATGGCACGACCAAAGTCCTCCTGCATGGAAGGAGTCTTGCTTGTTGATTTCGGTGGCACCGGAATGGCGTACCACGCCTGAAGCGCTTGGGTTGCGGCGGCAACGAGCGCGAGGATGAGACTTGAGCCGGTGAGGACGAAGATGCCGAGGAAGAGTGGGGACACAGTTTCCGGTACAGAGATGAAGGAGTACAGAAGGGTAGGGTCTACCTGCTGAAGCACCGCGTGCTGGGATACGAAGTAGAGACCGAAAAGGATAGGGAGCTGGATGAAGAGCATGAGAATGCTCGCAAACGGCTTAACATTGTTCTTCTTATAGAGCGCAAACATCTCACGCGCCTGTGTCTCCTTATCATCCTTATAGCGTTCCTTGAGCTCCTTAAGCTCAGGCTCAAGAAGTTTCATCGCACGCTGCGTGCGCACCGCAGAAAGCGAGAGAGGAAGAAGGACGAGCTTCACGATGACAGTGATACCAATGACGGCAAGACCAACGTCTCCGCCGGGAATCACATCCACAAGCGCAATGAGGAGGTTGTAGATCGGAAGATAGACGACGTTGTGAAAGAGTGAGCTCATGAATGTGCAGAATGATTAATAGTTTTAGCAAGCAGTGCCTGGAGCTCCTCCGCAAGCGCCCGGAAGGGAAGCGTGTGGCTCCCGCCCTTGGCGTAGACCACAAGGAAGCGGTCTGGAAGAGCAAAGGGGCGCATCGCTTCAAGCATACGGCGCTTCAGGAGGTGGCGATCCACAGAACGACGTGCCACTTTCTTAGATACTACCGCAGCAGCGCCCCCACCGTGAGTGGAAGGACCCCATACGGCTGAAAAATGAGGGGTTGAGGCCTGAAAACCGGCTCGAGGCCCTGGGAAGCTAACCCGCGAAAGGCGGCTTCGGCGGGGCAGCATGCTACTTCTCCGAGGAAACGGTGAGGGACTTGCGGCCTTTGCGGCGGCGGGCGGCAACAATGCGCTTCCCGGACGGGGTCTTGGAGCGGGAAAGGAAGCCGTGCGTCTTTGCGCGCTTTCGCTTCTTTGGCTGGTAGGTTCGCTTTGGCATAAATTGAGACTAAATAGTTATCAACAGGATAGTACCAAGTTCTCCACTGTCCGGCAAGGAAGCGGCGGACTTTCACATCTAGCTGTGACGCGTATAATACGCCAACGATGAACCGTTCCGATCCGCATGAACTTTGGGAATACATACTTTCACAGGTCGAACTCTCCATATCTCCTGCTAATTTCAACACTTGGTTCCGTGAAAGCCACATCGTCAAGATAGAAGAGGGAATCGTGTATATAGGCGTTCCCAGCCAGTTCTTTAGGGACTGGTATTTGAAGAAATTCAACGCGTTATTGCTCAAAATACTTCGTTCTGTGTCCTACGAGTACCGCAATATCGAGTATTTGATAGTAAAAGACGCTCGTAAACCTAAGGTGGAGAAGCGTGAGCGCCAGAATCAGGAGCTTCCCCTTGATGAGTTCTACATTAATAAGAGCGATAACCTTAACCCGCGCTACACCTTCGATACCTTTGTCGTGGGTTCCTTCAACGAGCTCGCGTATACCGCCGCTCAGGCCGCTATAAAGCGCCCTGGCATCACGTATAACCCGCTATTCATCTACGGAGACACCGGACGCGGTAAAACCCACCTTATCCAGGCAATAGGGAATCAATTTAAGAAGCTCTACCCAACGCGCAAAGTCTTTTACCTAACGTCAGAGAAGTTCTCCGTGGAATACACGGACGCCATAGGGCAGGGAACCGCTAATCGCTTTAAGGAGAAGTACCGCCAGTACGATCTTTTGATCATGGACGACGTCCAGTTCCTCTCAAAGAAGGAAAAGACCCAGGAAGAGCTCTTCCATCTCTTTAATGCGCTCCACGACAACAACAAACAAATCATCTTCTCATCTGATAGGCCGCCGCACACCATCCCTGACATCGCTGATCGTGTCCGTGGACGCCTCTCAAGCGGTATGACCATAGATATCTCTGAGCCTGATACGGAGAGCCGTATCGCCATTGTGCGTAAGAAGGCCGCTCAGCATGGGGTTACGCTCTCAGACGACGTTATAGAGCACGTCGCAACGTCTGTTTCAGGCTCTATTCGTGAGCTTGAAGGCATTATTAACTCTCTCGTGTGCCACGCACAGGTAAAGGGAGTAGCTCCAGACCTTGCTGAGGTACGGCAGTCGCTTCGTTCCTTCGCTCGTCCTACGAAATCAGTGTCCGTAAAGCATGTAGTCTCTAAAGTCGCTGAGTTCTATGGCATCGATGAGGAAAGTATCTATGAAAAGACTCGTAGAAGGGAGGTGGTACGCCCACGTCAGGTGATTATGTACATTCTTCGTGAGGATTTCTCCGTCTCATACCCAACGATTGGTTCAAAACTTGGTGGACGCGACCACACTACCGTTATTCACTCCTGTGAGAAGGTGCGTCGTGAGGTGGTGGATGATGTTGAGCTAGCAAAAGAGATACAGGATATCCGCGGACTGTTGGTATAACAGGGGATAAACTATGTATAAGATGCCGAACAACCACAGGACATCTCACCAATTTCCACTAACAATGTTGGGTAGGGAAAATACTATCCGCAGCTCTTCGTTTTCACGCAGTGGGTTTTCAACAGCTTCAAAGATAATAAGTAGCGAAAATACTCAACAAATAAAAGGTGGTATTAGTTTTCCCCATATCCACAATACTAATAGTATCTTCATATGAATATTTCTATAGATAAGAAAGAACTAGGAGATGCGATGGGGGTTGTATCTCGATTCGCAGAGCGTCGTGGCGCAACACTCCCTGTACTTGGCGGTATCGCTATTATTGCCACAAAAGAATCTATTCGTCTTTGCGCCACCAATCTTGAAACTGGTATTGATCTCACTATTACCGGGTCAGTAAAAACTCCTGGGAATATCGCACTCCCTGCAACAGTGCTGAAAGAAATCACTTCTTCCTTCTCAGGTACCGGGGTTCTTACTCTTGAACAGACGGGGGATACAGCGCTTATCTCTAGTGGATCAGCGAAAAGCACCATCAAAACCCTCTCCTACGAGGATTTTCCCACTCTCTCCGTACCAGAGTCTTCTAAAACCTCGTTTACCCTCTCAGGAACCATTCTCCGCAACCTTATACAGTCGGTAGCGTCGTGCGCGTCTCCTTCAACGGTACGTCCTGAACTAGCTTCCATACTTCTCTCTGCTGAGGGTGGGGTAGTGAAGGCGGTAGCTACTGACTCATTCCGTCTTGCAGAAAAGAAAGTGTCTGTTTCAGGAAAGGTAGAACCTTTCTCTATTCTTATTCCTGCAAAGAACGCGCTTGATATTGCTCAGACTCTTCCAGACGATGAGATTAAAGTGCAGGCAGATGCGCACCAGTGCTCGTTCTCCTTTAAGAATGGAGTGGTGGTGACGCGTCTTGTAGCAGCAAGCTACCCTGACTATGCACAGATTATTCCAAAGACCTCAGTTGCTGAGGCGACTATTCTGAAAAAAGACTTTGAAGCGGGACTCCGTCGCGCCTCAGTGTTTACTGACGCCTTCCAAAAGGTCCGTCTTGGCCTTGATGTAGGGAAGAAGCAACTTATCCTCTCTGCACGTAACGCAGACGTTGGTGAGACGTCTGAGAGCCTTCCAGTAGCGGCTTCAGGTGATTCTATAGAGCTCTCATTCAATCATCGCTACCTTCAGGCACCTATTCCACTCATTACTACTGAGAGCCTTACGCTCTCTGCTGCAGGTATTGGACGTCCGTTGGTTATACGAGGGCAGGGGGATACTTCGTTTCTGTATTTAGTGATGCCGATGAATCAATAATGGAAATTCCTATAATCATTGATTACCTTCTTCTTTTGGGTGCTATATTTGCGCTGATTTTTACTTTTCTCACGTTACTAGCAGCAGGCTATTTCATTAAAAAAGCAAAATCTGATTCGGACGCAAATTTTATTCTCGCCACAAGTCTCTCGGTCATAGCTTTGTTTATAACAATTGCCAGCGTTGAAATTCAAATTTATATAAACGACAACTCCTCAAAGGAAGAGAGGATTTTTAGAGAACAAGAACTGAAGATACTCGAGGAAATATCAAAAAAACTGGACAAATAGCTATTGACCCCCAATCTCCTCACCATTAATTCCTGTATTAGTGTTTGGATTGTTGTCGTTATCTACTACCGGAGGAACTATCGCATCCTGAAGCGAGTGGAGAGGGAACTCCCAGTTACGTGCCTGAGCGTCATTGCGTGAGGAGCCACCTCCCAACGGATCATCCTTATTCACCCACCAGAGAATGTCGTGAATCTCGCCATTGTTTCCTGAGTACACGCCACGAAGTGCTGCAGGAGCGTTGTCTGGAATCGCGCGAGGCTCACCGAAAAACTCCTGAGGATACTTCTGAAGTGCGTGCTCCATAAACTCATGCCACATAGGGGCAACGATGTAGCCGGCAATCTCTTTCACCATCGGGCTGTTGTCGTTGTTTCCCGCCCATACGCCGACAGCGATAGAAGGGGTGTAGCCGACGGTCCACGCGTCACGGTAGTCGTTCGTGGTACCGGTCTTTGCTGCCACATCAAAGCCTTCAAAGTGGAATGGGTTGTTTGGAGGGTACTCAGGGAAACGTGCCTCGTTATTTGAAAGCATGTAGGAGATGTCACGAGCAACCCCGGTATCAATCACCATCGTTGGGTGTGCCTCGTATTCTTCGAGCACCTGACCGTCTGAGTCGGTGACCTTGAGAATACCTACGGGAGGATTGAGGACACCATCGTTTGCGAATGCGCTGTATGCGCTTGTGAGCTCAAGGAGCTTCACTTCGCCGGCACCGAGTGCAAGTGAGAGACCGTACTGCTTCGCAGAACCAAGAGTAGAAATACCCATGCGGCTCACGAGATCGAGCACGTTATCAATGCCCGCGATGTACATCACCTTCACCGCAGGAACGTTAATGGACTGCGAGAGCGCAGTGATGAAAGTCATCGGGCCCCGGAACTTGCTGTCATAGTTTCCAGGGGCATAGCAGGGATACACGCTGTTGAAGACGTCTGCCTGATCGCAGGCAGTAGAGAACTGGGTAGGGAGGTCGAAGATGATGGTGTTTGGGGTGTAGCCCTTCAAGAGTGCAGCGGCATACACGAACGGTTTGAAGGAGGAGCCTGGCTGACGCTCAGCGATGGTGATGTTGTAGTTACCATCGATGTTCTTATCAAAGTAATCACGGGACCCGACCATCGAGAGAATCTGTCCCGTCTTTGGATCAATCGCTACAAGTGCCGCATTTGATGCATTGAACTTCTTTTCGTTTGCGAGCGCGGTGGCGTTCACGATAGCTTCTGCCTGGTGCTGAAGATCCACATCAAGGGTGGTCTGTACTTCAAGGCCGCGGGTAACAGCGGTTGGGCCGTACTTATTCTCAAGATACTGTTCGATATAGAAGACGAAGTGCGGCGCGATGATGGAGTTTGAGTTCTGCGGGCTCCACACGACTTTCTCTGCTTTTGCTGCCTCAAACTCTTCGTCATTGATGTAGCCGAGCTTATTCATGCGCTCAAGCACGAAGTCTTTGCGTGCATCAAGGTCCTCACGGTTGTTTCCGTAGGGGGAGAAGTAGGTAGGGGCCTGAGGAAGAGCAGAGAGGTAGGCGGCCTCAGCCAACGTCACATCCTTTGCGGACTTTCCAAAGTACGCGCGTGTCGCTGCTTCGATGCCGTAGAGCGTGCCACCGTACGGGGTGTTATTGAAATAGAGTTCAAGAATCTGGTTCTTGCTGTAGCGCTGCTCAAGCTTGAGCGCCAAGACCCACTCATGAATCTTACGGATGAAACTCTTATCATTGGTGAGAAGAGTGTTCTTCACCACCTGCTGCGTGATGGTGGAGCCACCCTGAGCAAGGGAGCGCGTCGCAATATCAACGTAGATAGCGCGGGCGATAGCAAGAATGCTGATGCCGTTGTGGTAGTAGAAGCCGGAGTCTTCAATGGCGAGCGTTGCCTGCTGGATGCGTGGTGAGATTTCTGAAAGCGGCACCATGTTGCGGGTGACGTCAGGGTTGAGGTCATACAAGACCGTGGTGCCTTCGCGGTCCAGAATGCGGGTTGATTCACTAATCTTGCGGGTAGAGAGCGTATCAAGGTCAGGTACGGGGGCGAGCGCTACATAAAGAAGGGTGGCGCCGAACGCCAAGAAGAGGACACCGAACCCTACGAAAACGACCCGGGCGACAGGGTGACGGGTCTCAAGATAGTCAGAGAGCTTCTTAAGGTGCTTGGAGTGCTTCATATTTTGGAATCGTAGCATAAAACGAACGACTGGCCGCCCTATGACAGGCGGCCAGTCGTTTGTGAGAGTGCGTTAGAACGTATCGTCCTTAGGCTCCTCGATGTGCATTCCCATAGAATCGAGTTCTGCCTCTTCGCCCTCAAGGTCCGAGACCTCGTCGTCGAGATCTAGCGGCTCATCCAAATCCTTTTCATCATCATCCATATCGTCTAGTTAAATTATTCTTTTGCCCGAGGGGCACTAACCGCTATATATGTAACAGACCCCATTTTATATGGGAAGGGGACAACCCTAGCGCTGGGGAAAACGGTCTGCGAGCGCCGCTATTCCTACCGCAATAGCGTCATATTCGTCATCCAGGCGCTTACGCGACGTGAGGGTGACGAGCTTCGGAATCATAACCGCTATCGCTTTCTTATCCGCCCGGCCATTCCCTGTAACGGCAAGCTTTACGGTGCCCGGGGAGTATTCACGCACCGGAATACCGGCAGCCCCTGCTGCAGATAGTGCTGCGCCACGCGCCTCGGCAACGCCGAGCGCAGTCTTCTTATTGGTGCTGAAGAACAACGTCTCAAGCGCGAACGCATCCGGAGCGTATTCAAGAATCGCACTCGCTATCGCTTTCTCTACCGCAGACAGACGCTCCTCCTTCATTCCTTTTGGTGGTTGGATACAATCGCTCCACACTACCGTGGGGCGCGACGCGTCCCCCTCAAGTACGGCAATGCCAAGGCGATCAAACCCTGGGTCTATCGCAAGAATAC
>DAORIN010000018.1:0-8197 GCA_035438545.1 Minisyncoccota bacterium
ACACTGCTTTTACTTTGTCAGTGGTCACCGCTGCAGCAATAGTGGTGCCCGCAGGGGTAAAGTCATCCTGCGACATGCCAGCGGACATGAAGAGTCCGCCGTTGGTGGCTGTAGCGTTTGTTGTGGTAGTAAGAATGCGCAGGTCCTCGATGACGTATGCGGTGCCGGAGGATATTGAGAGGTTCGATGCGACGCCGCCGGTACCAGAAGCGGTGACGTTGTTTTGAATAGTGATTGAGGTGTCGGACCCTACGGCATTGATGTAATACCAGGTAGATATTTGGGTGGGGTCGGAGGAGCCAAATCCGATGCGGGAGCCTATGTTGATGCGGTCAGCGCTCCAGGTGGTACCGCTCCCCGTTACCGTTGCGGTGGAAACTCCCACGGTGCCGGTCGTGTACTTTGCGTACACGGCGCGCATACCGGTAATCGTGTGGTTCGTGGCAGTCGGATACGTCTGCGTAATGAATCCTTTCCAGGTGAAGATTGATAACCCGCGGCGATATTCAAAGCAGGTGATACGTCTTGTTGCGGCAGTTGCGGCGCCGTCGGCTAGAAATACCCAGTCAACGTTGTAATTCATATCAATAACAAACGAGGTGCCGCCCGCTATGGTGCCGGCAGATCCGTCGAGCGTCAGTGAGGTGTCTGAAGGGATGGCCACGATGTTGTACCAGGCCGTTACCGCTACCGGGTCGGTAGTACCGAAGCCTATGCGTGCATTCACTGGCACGCCCGCAGCAAGCCATGTGGTGCTGGACCCGGTGACGGCGGTGCCTGATACCGCTACGGTGCCCGTTATGTAATAGCCTGATTTATCCGACCAGCGCACGACGTGGGGGTAGAGGCCTGGAACCGCTACCGACGTTTCGTTCGGTCGGGCAACAGCCACCTTTGTCGGCCCGGCGTATTTGTCAGTGGATGCCGCGCCTGTTTGTTGGCGGATGAGGTCGCCGAGCACAGTTTTCGTCGAGTCGTACGTGTCGTACATGACGGTGCCTCCAGTGAACAGATGCTCGGTGACTCGTTTTGCCATAGTAATAAGATTACACTTCTAAATAATCAATGTTTATCTGCACGTTGCCGGTGCCGCTTATCGAGCAGTACACCACCTCATCCACCCCACCTTCCTTATAGTTTGGATGGTTGTTCGTGCCATAGAGGCCTCCGGTACGAGGTGCTACATACTTCTCGAAATCGGTGCCACCTGAGGTAAAGCGGAAGGAAACGCTCGTCATCGTGGCATCAAGCGAGAACTTTGTGTTATAGATGCGTACTTTTTTTCCTGAAGCAGGGGTATGCACGGTCCCGGATCCTGAGAGACTAATCGTCTTCTTTAATACCGAGTTACCTTCAACAAGTACCTGAAGAGTTTCTTGAGTTGCAGGGTTTACCCGTACATTCGAAGCATTCTTTACACCTACCACACTCGAAGTTGGTGCGCTCCCCATCACGTACGCCTGTGCTTTTTGCGGTAGGGCCGACGCAGCTACAACGCCGAGTCCAACGACGCTCGCAAGCTTGAGGAAACTGCGCTTCCCGTCATCCACTCCCTGTACCCGTACAATCTCCGGCGCGGTCTGAGGCTCAACGGCGGTAGGCGGGAGCGGCTCGGCTGGAGGGAGTTCTACTTGTGAGTGAATTACTTCCCCTTTGGCGCGTAGAACAGGCGCTCGGCGCACAAGACGGAACGAGTAACGATTCGCTAGTATCGTCGCGTTAGAAGATACCTGCGGTATCCTCGTGTTGTTCGTATATAAGGGGAATAGATTCATCCATTGCCGAAGTTAGTACTCGGGCACTTTGAAGTATACGTGATGAAATTAATGAAATATTAATAAATGCTTATATCGAGGTGGGGATAGTAACGCTACGAAAATTCAATAGTAAAGGTCGAGCCCTTGCCCTCAACGCTATCGACGCGTATTCGTGCATTATGGAGGCGTACAACTTCCTGAACGATAGCAAGTCCGAGCCCGGTCCCTCCGGGGCTGGCGTTCATCCCGCGGTAGAACGGCTTGAATATGTGCTTATGCTCGGATGCTGGTATGCCGATGCCGTAATCTCTCACTGCAAGGAGGAGCTTCCCGCTTCCTGTCCTTTCGACCGATACCTCGATAGTGCTTCCTTCTGGGCTGTATATCGCCGCATTTCTCACAAGGTTTAACAGCAGCTTCTCGAGGGCGATTGCGTTGCCACGTACGCGCGTATCGCCTTCCGGTACCGCCGTTAGGAGCCGGACCTTCTTCTCGTTCAGGAGACGCGCGGACTGGGCTTCGGCCGCACGGACTATCTGCGAAAGCGGGACTTGCTGTTTGGTCGTCGTTCCCTTCTGTCCGTTAAAGTCTGAGAGTACGAGCAGGAACTGGATGATGCGTGACACGTGATCTATCTCCGTCAGATTTTTCCGTAACGCCGCGGTCGCACGCGGTAGGTCAAGGAGTTCCGGCTTTTTGAGAAGCACTTCCGTCTCCGCTTTAGCGAGCGTGAGCGGCGTGCGCAGCTCGTGCGAGACATTGGCGATGAAACGCCGCTCGGACTCAAGCGCTTCGCGTACGGGACGGAGCGCTTCTCCCATTAGGACATAGGCACCGAGTGAGAACACTATGACGTAAAAGATGCGGATTTTCATTCGCGACTGGTCTATGAGCGCCATGACTTCTTCGGGAGACCTAGCTGCGGAATCCGCGAAGGCCTGCAGCAACACCGTGTGCGCATAGTGATCGACCAAGAAACTCCCACTCCAGAACACCACCGTGCAGAATGCAAGGTAGTAAAAAGTCATCCGGAGCCGGCCCGCAAGAAACGGGTCGTTCGTGATCTTATTCCGCAATCGTATACCCCACGCCATGGATGGTCTGTATGAGCTTCGTTTCGAACGGCTCGTCGAGTTTCTTCCGAAGATTGCGGATATGTACGTCTACTACGTTCGTGGTGGCCTGCGTCTGGCCCCAGACCCTAGCAAGTAGTTCCTCGCGCTTCACTACCTTGCCGCGATTGCGCACGAGATATGCAAGGAGCTCGAACTCGCGCGCCGTGAGAGGCAGTATCTTATTCTTGCGGCGCACCTCGAACCGCTCCGGCACTATGGTGACGTCGCTTATGGCGATGGTAGCGGCCGGCCCGTCGTTTGCGCGGCGCGCAAGCGCCCGGCTTCGGGCCAGAAGCTCATCGAAATCGAATGGCTTGGTGAGGAAATCGTCTGCGCCGCGGTCAAGCAGCGCCACCTTGTCTTCGGTTGAGTCCCGAGCGGTCAAGACTAATACGGGCGTCTGCACGCCGGAAGCGCGTATGCCGGAGCAGACATCTGTTCCGTCCCCGTCCGGGAGCATGAGGTCGAGTATGATGAGGTCATAGAGGCTGCCTGAATATTCGAGCCGCTCGCGCGGTGCTCGCGGTGTGGAAGAGGTCCACTCGATGATTCTCGTACTCGAGCCCCTGCTTGAGGACCTGCGCGAGGCGGAGCTCATCTTCTACTATCGCTATCTTCATCCGAAGGAGTGTAGCACGGGTGCCCTCGGCTATGGCTCCGCTTCCAAATGACGAGTGAAATGCTTCTTTATCGTCGCGTCTAATGAGCGACTGAAGTTTATGGCGTGCTTAGGGGTCAACACCACTTCAGAAATGAGTTGGCCATTCGTGCCTCCCGGACGCACATACGCAAACTGCACAATGACCGAGTCATCAGAGACAGTAACCTTGGTGGCGTTTGCAAACGCCGGAAGTGCGGTGGCGGGGATGGTAACCGGAATAGGTTTGCGCTCCTCCATGCTACTGCGCAAAATCAAACACGCTCAGAAGGTCAGCGACCCACGCGACGATATAGTCCCACCCTTGCTGAAGGGTCGTAAGCAGGAACTGGATGTTGTCCTGATTCGTTGGGGATCCAGCGATAGCGCGGAGCGATATACCAAAGAACGAGAGGGCCAGAAGGCCAATAACTATCCAGATGATGAGCTTAATCATAGAGCTAGTATAACCGGCCCTATGAGGGCCCTAGAGCGTTCGTGGGTATAATGCGCCCATGCATGATATTGCCGCTGCGTTGGCTCACTTTAAGAAGGTGGACCCTATCCTCTATAAGGCGGCGAAGAAGGTAGAGGCGCAGCTCACTGCCCGTAAACCCCTACGAGGTTCTACTGCCCTCTTTAATAGCCTTTGTGAGTCGGTGGTGAGTCAACAGCTCTCCGTAAAGGCATCAGACACTATATGGAAACGAGTACAGGAGGTGTGTGGCGGCACTGTCTCACCAGACGCTCTCATAAAGGCATCGCTCCCCCGCTTAAGGAAAGCAGGCCTGTCTGCGGCGAAGGTCAAAACCCTAAAAGAGCTCGCTAAAGCAGTACAAGGAGGACTCAACCTTGGAGCGCTGAGAAAAAATACTCCTGAAGAAGCAACCGAGGCGCTCGTTGCGGTATGGGGCATTGGTCCGTGGACCGCGGAGATGTTCCTTATGTTCGGACTCTCTCATCCCGACATCTTTTCTCCCCGCGACTTAGGACTCGTCCGTTCTATGGAAACGTTGTATGCGTTAAAGAAGGATAGTTCGTTTGCAAAGTACGAGAAAATAGCAGCAGCATGGAGTCCTCACCGAACGATAGCGTGCAGAGTGCTTTGGAGGGTGCGTGATATGTAGGTTTACTGGCGGTCTGGGACGAAGTTGGAACTCTATTAAGCAGGTAGATACCTCATCACGACCTGATCCTTGACCTTCTCTCCTTCTTGGAATCCAAGTCTCTTATAGAACGCGATTGCCGGGGTGTTCACATCATGCACTTCAAGTAGTATGGGAATGCGCATCCGATTCGATTCCTCAATCAGCTCAGTAAACAATGCTGTTCCGATACCTTTACCTTGGTGTTCAGGGAGTATTTGGATACCTCCCACATAAATAGAGTCGGACGAACGCACTATCCGAAGCCTACCTATATCTTCTCCATTATGTTGGATTATGTGTATCGTTTCTGGGACGAATTTCTTTTTGTATTCGGTAAGTCTCTCTTCCTCGGATCTTGCAGGCGCATTGGATAGTTCCGAAACAGGTCTCATTGCCTCAGTAGAAACGCGGTAGAGAAAAAATAGATCTTCTTCCGTTGCCTGACGGAGCGTGAATAGTTTTGGTGCCGACTCTTTTTCTACTCCTTCGGTCATGGGTCTATTAGAACATGAGAATACCTGCTGGCGGGCTAGGATTCGAACTTACAGATACGACATCGGGTTAAGATACGCATCCTTCGGCGCTACCGGCATCTTCGCGTTCGCACATGGACTCGTGGCACCCCGGTACTGGGCAAGCGTGAGAATCTGAATACCCTGCGCAGCATATACGCCAAAGTGGAGGTGAGGACCGGTAGCGTAGCCAGTCATGCCTGAGTATCCGATAACAGAGCCGGTAGATACTGACTGCCCTGCACTCACCTGTATAGACGAAAGGTGGGCGTAGAGGGTGGCAAGGCCGTTCGAGTGCTTTATCACTACCCACTTACCAAACGAATAGCAGCCAGGAACCGAGTCAGTGTTACCAGTATCCATAACGGTTCCGGCAAGGGACGCTTCTACCGGAGTCCCGGTGGGTACGCCGATATCTATCGCGTTATGTCCCGAACCGTTATAGATCTGGGGATTGGCCGTAGAGAAAGAAGTGTTCCCGAAGTACTGCGTGACGCACCAAATATTCCCGAGTGCTCCCTGCTTAGCGGCGCACCCTGCCATGAAAGCGTCTGAGAATGGCCACTTCAACACACCTGACCCTGCTGCGGCAATTTGAGTGGAGTCGACCACCGTAGTGAGACTGTCTTCAAGCTGTGAGAGCGCTGCTTCAAACTGTGCCTGCTGCGCACGCTTCTTGGCGATGAGTTCTTGATACGCCGCCTCAGTCGATTGCGTCTGAGAAAGAAGTGTTGCTTTTGCTGCCTTCTGTACGTCGAGCGCCTTCTTCTGATTCGAAAGATCAACGTTTGCGCTTGAAAGCTCAGTCTTTGTGGATGCTACGGCCTGATGCTGGCTCGCGAGCACTGTCTTTGCTTCAGCGAGTGCGGCGCGATGCGTTGAAAGCGCTTCGTTTAAGGTGGAGAGGTTATCAATGGTGACCCACGCGTCAGCGAGATCGGTTGCACCGAGTATTTGCTCGATAAGAGTAGAGTCGTCCGTGCTATCTATGGCACGAAGTGAGGCAGCTACCGCTGAACGATCAAGAGAAATAGATTCTTCTTTCTCGTGTATCTCAATACCTAGTTTATTCAGCGTAAGGGTGGCAGCCGCTATCTTCTGCTGAATCTCTTTTATCTGCGCTGCCGTCTTATTTCGTGAGACATCAATAGTCTGAATCGCTCCCTGTAAGGTCTGTTTCTGACCCGAGAGCACGTTCAGCTGTTTCTGGTATCCCGCAATCTCAGCGTCTAACGCCGCACGCTGGCGGTTAATGTCCGCTATCTGTGCCTTTATCTCATCAACGGTATCGGCGTGTATCTGGAGCGGTACCGACACCGGCGAGAAAAGAATGATAAGGAAAAGGAACGATACAAGAGCGAAACGAATCATTAGTTAGAGTATAGCAAGTGCTTTTTGTATGCGGGACAGCGATTCCGCTTTACCCAATATAAAGACGAGGCTAAACGGATCTGGTGACTTCTCTGCTCCTGAAAGAGCGTAGCGTAGTGGCCAGAGCACTGCTCCTCTCCCCTCCTTGTCCGCGTACGGCATGATGATGCCTTTAATGTCTTCTACCGACGCGCCCTCTGGAATGGTGTGTATGAGCGCCATAACTTCGGTAAGGGCGGTTTTCGTGAATCCTGCTTTATCCTCAGGCTCTTTCGCTATAAGGGTTTCCTTTACCGGCGTTGGCGTGACAAAAAGACAGGCAAACTCTCCTGAAAGAAGTGCGCGTGCTTCTCCAAAGGTCGTCGCGCGCTCCTTGAGAAGCGGTGCCGCCTTCATCACCTTTGGGTCGTTATCGGCAAGTGCGCCGCGTGCAATAAACTCCTCGTCGGAGAGTTTACGCATCCAGCGCTGGTTTACGTTCTTAAACTTCACCATGTCAAAGACCGCTCCCGACCTATGCACATTTGCAAGACTAAATATGTCCACAAGCTCGGCAAGAGAGAAATCCTCACGCTCATCTTTCGGGTTCCAGCCAAGAAGTGCGAGATAGTTCACGATAGCTTCGGGGAGGAACCCTTCCTGGCGGTATTCAAGCAAGGAGACCGCACCATGACGCTTGCTCATCTTTGAGCGGTCAGACGCCAAGATAAGCGGGAGGTGTGCGTAGATCGGGCGTGGTGCTCCGAGCGCTTCCTGGATAAGTATTTGGCGGGCGGTGTTTGAGATATGGTCTTCTCCACGAATAACGTGGGTGACGCCACCGTCCATGTCATCCACCACTACGGCAAAGTGATAGAGCGCATCATCCAGGGAACGTGCAATCACAAAGTCACCCAGATCTCCCGTGTGCGTATTGATAGGTCCGCGAATAGCGTCGTCAAATATCACTTCGGTCCCCGGGTTTCTGAGGCGCACTACTTCCACTTCTCTTGAAGGATCATCCTTTGCTGGTTCCTTGGATACATACGCTTTATCACTTGCTACGAGTGTGTGCAGAAGCTCGCTATAGCGGGCGGTGTGCTCACTCTGACGTGAGAATGAGTCCCAGGAAAGACCGAGCCATTCAAGGCCATCAATTATTTCTTTTTCAAACTCTGGCTTGCTACGAGCACGGTCCGTGTCTTCGCTGCGGAAGATAATCTTCCCTCCCTGGCTCTTCGCATAGAGGTAGTTAAAGAGTGCGGTACGTGCCGTACCGATGTGAAGGTGGCCAGTAGGCGACGGTGGAATGCGGGTGACGACAGACATATTAGACCGTAGGAGCGGGAGGCTCGTGGGAAAGACCGAGGGTTATAAGCTCTTCTGCGATGATGCGTCCGGCGTCGGCGTTTGCAAACGAAGCACTCTTCGTGCTCATAGAAGTGCGTAGTGCAGCGTCGCCTAGGATGCGGCGTACTTCAGACACGAGAAGGTGCGAGGTGAGGTTCTGTTCTTCAATTACTACCGCAGCACCTGTGTGCGCATACGCATAGGCGTTGGTGCGCTGGTCATGACTCACCGACTCCGGAATAGGAATGAGGATAGCCGGCTTCTTCCAAAGGGCGATTTCTGCAACGGTGGTCATGGGAACCTCCTCCTGTGTGATGGGTCAGGCACC
>DAORIN010000019.1:0-7513 GCA_035438545.1 Minisyncoccota bacterium
AAGCTCCCGATATCACGCCTGCAGCGCGACCTCTCCGACTCCACGACAGAACGTAACTTCGGTGTATCATTCGCACACTCCTTGATAGGATACGAGTCTCTTCTCACCGGTCTTTCCCGCATAGAACCAAACGCAGGCGCGATGGCAGAGGCGCTTGCCGCTCATCCCGAAGTCCTTGCTGAGGCGGTGCAGACCGTACTTCGTCGTGAAGGACAGATTGGTGCATACGAAAAACTCAAAGATCTCACCCGAGGACGCGCGGTGACGCTTGATGAGCTTCGGGAATTCATCAAGAGCCTCATCATTCCCGAAGCAGCAAAGAAAGGACTTCTTGCCCTTACGCCCGGCACGTACATAGGCATTGCGGAGAAGTTAGCGAAAGGGAAATAAAAACAGCGCTCGAACGAGCGCTGTTTTTTGTGAGGAGGAATATATTATTCTGCCATCGTACCAAAGTCGTGCGCGTCAGTAACCATTTTTTGTCGCTTGGTAGTTCCGTCGTCATCGATAAAATCAATCGTAACGAGCCCGCTATCCATAGTTATACCTTTTTGTTTTATCCACTCCTGCACTTTTTCGCTTTTAGGGTCAACGCTTCCGCTGCAGAAATTGTGCCACTCATCAATAGTGATAGTTGGCACTGGTTTTGGCATATGCTCAGGTCCCATAATCGTCAGTTATTTTCGTATAATTTCTAGATCTAAGATATCTTCCCACCGCGTCTTGTTCTGTCAATGTCTCTTCTAGTGTCCAAAGAATCCGCGTCCGAGCGAATCAGGTATAAGATAGAGCGCTAAGTTCTTTGATGCAGCCAAATCAATAGAGAGTTGATCATTCTTCGAGCCTGAAGTTGAAAGTATGGCAGTCACCCCTGCGTCAAACAGCACCTCAGGAGCGTCCGGGAACGGGAAGAAGGAATCGCTATACGCGACAGCGCCTGTGACATCGTGACCTGAGCGTGTTGCTCGAACCAGTCCGAGGTTCGCAGCACCCACACGATCTTGCTGACCAACCCCATTTCCAAGAAGCATGCCGTTCTTCACGAGTGCAATAGTGTTTGAGTTTGAGGTTGCTCCCACGGCCCACGCAAGGAGCATGTCGTCTTCCTGCTGTCTGGTGGCCGTTCCATGCTTTACGAGCTCAGCATGCTTCAAGTCCATGACAAAGGTGTAGTTAGGCTGACGGAGGAAACCGCCACGCACATAGCGGAAGCGAGCTGCTGTATCAAGCGTATCCTTGGAAAGTTTTAAGAGCGCGCTGTTTTCAATGAAGCGGCAACGATCTCCTTTACGGCGGAGTCTGTCGCGCGCTCCTTCAGAGAACGAAGGAGCGATGATGCCATCGAGCATGTTACCCGCAAGAATCTCTGAGAGCTCGTCATCGATAGGGAAGTTCACGAGCACCAGTCCGCCGAATATGGAAAGCGGGTCCCCGGCGAGCATATTCTTGAGCACTTCCTCGGGGTTTTCTCCTTGTGCCGCACCACATGCGTTCCCGTGCTTTGCGCCGACAGCGATGTTCGGCGTCTTACCGCGATTCACGTCATACGCTGCAGCGATGTGGGTTGCCGTCTGGAGAAGGCGATCTATATCGCACCAGTTGTTATACGAAGGAGCGGTCCCTTCAATGACGGTAAAGCGATCAAGAGCGAGGGGGTCGGTAGTTTCTCCTGAATAGAGTGCTGCCGGTGCCTGGTATGCGTTCTCGCCGTACTTTGCTGGAGCCACTTCTTTTCCGATGAGACCGGCATACCCGCCATTGCTACGTCCTTCAGCGGACGCAAGCACATACCGGGACACCAGTGCCTCTGCTTTTGCTGCAAGCTCATCAAGGAACGCCTCTTCGTCCGGGCGTCCGCCTGAGAGCCAGGCCAACACACGCTCACGGTCTCCAGGGTCGCATACGACCACACGTCCCGCCTTAGCGGCCGCGCGCACTGCAGTGGGCCCCCCGATGTCCGTCTTCTCGATAACAGACTCCTTGGTGTGTGCGGGATCAGCGAGTTCCTGTTGGAGCGGATAGAAGTCAACGCATACTAAATCAAACCAGGTGATGCCAGCAGCTTTCAGTTCCGCACGATCTTCTTCTATATCGCGGGCAAGAATACCGGCGAATATCTCTCGAGAAAGAGACACGACGCGGTGACCGAGTATCGGGTCACCTACAATCGTCGCGATATCCGTAGCGGCAATGCCTTCTGCGGCGAGCGCCGCAACCGTGCCCTTTGAGCCATAGATGTTGTATCCAAGACCCATGAGGCCACGCGCAAAGTCTGCAATACCTGCCTTGTCATAGGCCATCAAGAGAGCGTTTTTCTTTTCCATACCCGTATTCTACTCTATCGCTTAATCAAAGAGGTCGATGAGATAGGGATCGATTTCTCGCTGCTCGAGGTCATAGAAGTCCTTGCCATCTTTATGGAGCTCACGCGCCAAGTCGCGTCCGACGAAGCGCCAATGCCATGGCTCGTACTGGTAGTAGGTGTTACCGGAAGGGTAGGAGAGGATGAAGCCATAGCGATAGGCGTTCTCCGAAAGCCATTCACCCGCCTCGGTTGAAGCAAATGAGGTGGTGAGGCCGTTCCCAATCTCTTTTGTCGTGAAATCAAGCGCGGTACCGAGCTGATGCTCTGAGTATCCCTGATCTGCAGAAAAGGCGTTTGCGCCTGAGCCATAGCGGACGGTATAGCTTGATTTGAGTGCTGCTTGGGTGCCGAAGGAGCGGTACGCGCTCGTTACTTTCAAATCAATGTCGTCTTCAGCAGCATCGGTGAGCAGGTCCTCAAGGAAGGGATACGCTTCTTTCTCAAAATACTCATCCTTATCATCAGCGACCCATGCTTCAGGAATCTGGGTGAGTGCAGCGGGCACATAGTTATCGGAAAGAAAGAATACTTTTGAGTACTTTTGTAAGAGTTCAGGGTCAATCTTCGATAGCTTATCGAGCTTGCCGACGGTGCCCGAGATGTCCTGAATCTTTTCGTCGAATGCGTCATTCCTTTCTTTCTCTGTCTCATATGCGTCTTCCAGGACTGCATACTCAGTGCGAACAGCGTCAAGCGCAACGTCGCGCTCTGCGATAGTGGTCGTTGCGGTAGCAAGCTCTGTGCGTACCTGATCCAGGGAGCGGATAGAGGAATACCAGCCGTAGCCTATTCCCGCCAAGGCAATTACTCCTATGACTACTAGGGCGAGTAGAGGGTGTTTCATCGCCAGAATGCTACCACGGGAAGGGAGTATGGCGTATTATATCCCTATGAGTGCGTCGCCCGAAAGAGCTTTTAACCATCAAGCGCATACCGCAGACGGAGAGACCCTAAAGGGGGTGGAAGCGCTTACGCGGGCCGAGCTTTCCGCAATGAATAGAAAGCTCATGACCATCGCACTTTCGCTCACCGATAAACATGTAGCGAAAGCAAAAGATCTTGTTCAAGAAACATTTGAACGCGCCCTCAAAAGTAAACACACCTTTCAAGAGGGGGGTAACCTTGAAGCTTGGCTCGCTACAATATTGCGGAATCAGTATTATTCCAGCAATCGTCGCGCCAAGTTTTGGGATACTGAGGATCCTGAAACGAGAATGCGCGAGATGTCCGTATCTGCTGAGCAAGATGGAGAAATAGATTCCAAACAAATTGACGCACTTCTTGAGAAGTTGCCAGAACGATTCCGCATTGCACTACAAACGGTGCGCGATGGAGGTGATTACGAAGAGGTGGGGCATCGTGTCGGGTTGAAACCAGAAAGCTTAAAGTCACTCATGAATCGCGCACGCAAAGCGTTTGCTAAGGTGTTATATGACGCCGGTTACATCGATTCAGATGATGAGCTTGTGGAGCGATTTCTCGATAAGGAGGTAAAAAAGAGAAAGAAATAATCTTCCCTACGTTTTTCCGTTATGTCGTTGCCACTCAACGATATGTCCGGCGTCCCGCTCAATCTTTGAGGCATGGCGTAGGTACTTCCGATTCTCTTCAGGCACGAGAGGGAGGTGAGGTGCGTCGCGTAGCGCGTGGGCGATATGCCAGAGCGGCTCCTCACTCTCTATCCAGGTAGTGCCGAATCGAGAGAGGCTCATCGGCTTTGAATAGGCGCGGAGCGTCTTAAGGCCAGAGGCGTTCATGAAGTACTCGTGGAAATAGGAAGCGGCAAGCTCGCGCACTGATGAATAGATGGGATCACGGAACCGTAGTACGGCATGGTTAGTTTTTGAGAGCGCTCCCCAGTATCCGTTACGCCGATACAGCACAACGGCATGATCATCGTCCATAGGAAGCGTACGCAGGTTCATAAGGAGTGGTTTCTCACCCGCTTCATGAAGTGCGGCGTACGCAAGAAGCGCTCCTTCAAGGCAGTGAGCCTTTTTCTCTCGTATGACCATAAGTGGGCTATATGAGGTCTCGCCTTTCTTTTCATAATTGAAAGGGAGACTATCAAGGAAGTCCTGTATCTTTGCTGGCGTAGAGAGTTTCTTGAAGAGTGCGCGCTCGCTCGCGGTAAATCCCGTCATGAAGACAGGATAGCATCGAGTGACATCAGTCATGAATATAGCGAAGGCTCGTCATCTTTCGTATACTGAACACAATCATGAACCGATCTTTCACTCTTTTCGCGCTTACCGCGCTCATAGGTGCTACCGCACTCATTCCTACCAGCGCTCGTGCTGCCGAGCTTGAAGTCTCTGGATGGATTCCGTACTGGGCCGTCTCTGCAGGCGTACGCGAAGCAGGGAAGCATCTCGATGAACTCTCCGTCATCCACCCCTTTAGCTATTCGGTGAACACGGACGGCAAACCAAAAGATCTTGCCAATATGGGCAAAAGCTCCTGGCAGCGCCTCATTCGTAACGCGAAGGCAGATGGCGTCGCGGTCATTCCTACCATCATGTGGAGCGATACGAACTCCATTCACCGCATTCTCTCCGACGAGAAGCTTCGTGCCGCTCACGTGAAAGCGATAGCCGATCTCGTGAAGAAAGAAAAGTATGACGGTATCGATATCGACTATGAGGGCAAGCTTGCGAAGACGCGTCCGTACTATTCGCTCTTCTTGAAAGAGCTTGATAGCGCACTTGGGGCGAAGACCCTTTCTTGCACGATAGAGGCACGCACACCGCCCGAGTCCCTCTACACGACTATTCCCGCAACCTTGGAGTACGCGAACGATTTCGGGCAGATAAACAAATACTGTGACCGCGTCACGCTCATGACGTATGACCAGCAGCGCGCTGACTTGAAATTAAATAGCGCTCGTTCGGGTGCCCCCTACTACCCGATAGCGGATCTCGAGTGGGTGAAGAAAGTGGTGGCGCTTGCGAGCAAGTCCATTGATAAGAATAAGCTTGTCATCGGTGTCGCCACCTATGGCCGCGAAGTGGAGGTCACCGTCTCGCCAAACTGGTTCCAAGCATACCGACAGATCTCTTCGGTCTCTGACGAATATGCGCGCGACACCGCGGACAAGCATGACGCGGACCTGTTCCGTAACGGCGCGGGTGAACTTTCATATTCATACGCTCCTGACAAAGCGACGCAGAAGCTCCTTGCCTCAGTCTCACTTCCGAAAAGCACCCGTCCGCGCGACGAAGCTGCTGCCCGCGCGCTTGCGTACGCTGATAAGACGGGGAACACCGTAAAGATTCGCACCGTGTGGTGGAGTGACGCGAAAGCGATAGAAGAGAAGGCAGACCTTGCCCGCGCGCTAGGCGTAAAGGGCATCGCCATATTCAAGATAGATGGCGGGGCTGACGAAGATCTCTGGGATTCGTTCTAGTTTGATAAGAAAGATTTTAGTGCTATGATGCGAACGCCCCGCACAACCGCGGGGTTTATCGTGTTTATAAGGGGAATGTAGGTTGAAGACCAACTTAATCGTAGTGCTTCCGTTGATGGCTTTCGGGTCATGGGCAGGAGCCTCCTCTGCACACGCGGACGAAGTTGCAGTAACGTCTCCTGCAGACTCGGACCAAGTGGCGGCGCTGTCAAACGTCTCATTCGTCGATACCGAAGTCAGTCTTCGAACCGACTACATGGACAATGTTGTCAGCTACGCGCCAGGTTCGGGCACGCCGTCTCAAAATCCGAGCGGCATGGTCTCCGGGATCAACGTGCGCTATCTCTTCCCGGTCGGTCGGTTCCGGCTGGGTGCGGAGGCGTACGTCCTTGGCGGCCACCTCGAAGACGAGGTGGACGACGGTTTCTATATCGATGAAGGCACCGTTATCGACCTTACGTATGGGCTGGACGTTATTGCGGGCGTCGTGCTCGGCAGCAACGTCTTGGTCTATGCGAAAGGGGGTGTTTCCTACGCTTCGGCGAAGGTGACGAAAAACTGTCCTCCGCCGGTGAACGCGCACTTCGGCTACTGCAGCACACGCGGTCCGTTCGATCACGAAACGAACGTTCTGTGGCAGGGCCAAAACTACGGCGCCGGCATCTCGGTGCGTCTCGGCCGATTCAACCTGACCGGTGACTACCAACACAACGACTTCGACGCCCTCAGTGGCGTCTCCGGTCAGAACGCGTTGGGTCAAGACGTGACCTACAACAACATGGCTCTTGCGGGCGACCAGTATGGCGTCCGCATCGGCTACAACTTCTAACTTCCGGCATTCGTGCCGTGAAGCTAGGGAGGCTCGACAGCAATGTCGGGCCTCTTTTCTTTTATGTGCTATTCACGTATCTTTCAATGATTCATGCAAAAGCGAAAGAAAAAATTCGAGCCGGGAAATTTCAACCTTCTGGTCAAGCGCTCAACGTCTGGCCTTGGGCTATTTGCCGGTGAACCCATTAAGAAAGGTTCCTGCATCATCGAATACAAAGGACGAACGATTACCGAAGCAGAAGCCTATACCAGCCGCAGCAAGTATCTCTTTGAAATCAACTCAAAGAAAACAATTGACGGAAGACCAAAATGGAACAAGGCTGGCTATATAAATCACTCCTGCGTTCCGAACGCTGAACCTGAAATCCGTACGGCACGAGTGTTCATCATGGCGAAAAAGAACATCAAGGAAGGGGAAGAAATTACCTACGACTACGGCGACGAATACTTCAATGACTATCTAGCGCCAGGAGGCTGCCGCTGCCCGAAGCATCGGGGAAAGAAGACCGCTAAAAGATAAGGAACCAGAATACGAGGGCGAGGAGGATGCGATATATCGCGAACGGTACGAAGGTAAACTTACGCACGAACCCAAGCGCTGCTTTTATAACAATGAGGGCGACCACAAAGGCAGCGAGGCCGCCCGTAAGAAGCAAGCCGACATTACCTCCATCGAACACGCCAGGATTCTTCATAATGTCGTAGGCGGTAGCAGCAAGAAGGGTAGGGACCGCAAGAAGGAAGGAGAAGACCAGAATAGCGGTACGAGGGATACCGAGCATAAGGCCGCCCATCACGGAGGCGCCGCTTCTTGATACTCCCGGGATAATGGCAACTGCCTGGGCAAGACCAATAAGGAACGATTGCTTATACGTAATATCAGTTACTGCTCCTTCACTCTGTTCTCGTTT
>DAORIN010000020.1:0-7202 GCA_035438545.1 Minisyncoccota bacterium
AGAAAATAGGAGTTCGATTCTCCTTAGCCGCACCAAGGTATGAAGCGAAAACGGCCCTGAAAGCCATTTTTGCGTTATGGGGAAAACAGGGGATAAAACAGGGGATATGGGGATAAAGGACAATAAGGACGTCCTAATCATTTCTGAGATAAGCGTTTTATACTCAATAAATAGGCTGTCGTATTTAAAGTCAGTACCTTCGCGGACATCTGTTCCAAAGACATTCTCGCATTGGGGACAAATCCCGAAACCGTAGATGGACTTAAAGAGCAATTTAGATAAAGAGCACTGATCCCGGTTAAAAACCTGCCGGAATTTAACTATCGTGCTATGGTATCGAGCAACGGGGTGTCGTATACCGGTAGTACGACTGCTTTGGGAGCAGTTAGACGGGGTTCAATTCCCCGCACCCCGACACGTTAGGTTTCATAGCTGAACAAGAAAACCGCCGATTACGCACTTGCGTAACCAGCGGTCTTTCTTTTACTTGCTCGGTGGCTCGTTAGCCTTGTTGTTGCGTCTGTGCCACCACCAGGCCTTCAAAGAAATATTGGATTGGCACACCGAGTGCCACAGCGGTTTCGTATAGCCTTGATGCAGGGATACGGTTCGATCCTGCTTCGTATCGCTGAATTTGTTGAAAACGGGTGCCAACCGCTTCCGCGAGCTGTTGTTGTGTGAGTCCGAGAAGGCGTCGCCGCCGCCGGATCCGTTTCCCGATAAATCGGTCAACATCGTTTGCCATGCTAGTAACCTCTCGTATCTATGCAATGGACTCGTTGACCATACGATGAATATTTGCACCGGTCAATGTTACCGTGCGTCGTCTATGTCTTCTGCAAGGTCAGCAAGCAACTCAGCTGCAGTCGGTTTGAAATTAGTAATGAGCGTGGAGATATCGCCTTTGAGATAGGAATCGAGGTCAGAACCCATATCAGCGCGGAAGCTGCGGCGAATATGATCCATGGTAATGGCTTGGAGAGAGCGAAGTGCAAGGTCAGGCTTTGAAGTACGGGTAGAGATAAGACCGATGAGGCGGTCTTCGCTATTCATAACGCCGCCCCCTGAAGACCCCTCTTGAGCCGCAGATCCGGCAGCAACAGAGAAGATATCGGTAGTGTTACGGCCAAAGGTGTACACGTCCTCAACCTTCGCGAACTTTATGGTGGGGTAGAGAGAAGAGCGTATCTGAGAGCTCGTAAGGAATTCAGCGGCATAGGAGCCCGTGCCTACCTCGTCATCCTCTTCAATATCGGTGCCGGTAGGGGAGAGAGGGATTGCCGTAAAGCGGGTCGGAAGTGCCTTTGTGGTAATGCTTCTCGTAATTGCAATGAAGGCAAAGTCGTTCTCACCCGTACCAACGGGCTTTGACTGGAGGAATGTCGCTTTGTTTTCTCCGAGCCACGCAGACGATATGAAGATGAGATCTGCAGCGTAAGCGTTTGTAGCAGGGCTTCCGGTGCGTATGTAGCAGGTGCCAGCGCCTTTAGTGGGGTAGTCGCGTAGGAGAAAGTTCTGCGCAACGTGGGCGACGGTGAGGATGATGCCGCGGGAGTCTATGACGACACCAGAGCCCGAACTTCCGCGAAGGCCTCCGCCCGGAAGGCAGATGATGTTCACGATAGCTCCCTTGAGAAGCGCTTCATCAGAAAGCTTCGTATCAACCGAAGGGGCGGTAGGAGTGGGGGTAACCGGCGTCGGGTTTGAAGGCGACGTTGGGGTTATGGGCGGAGGTGTTGGAAGCGGAAGTGGCTTAAACGGTACCGAAGGAGTCGTGGGAAGTACGGGCCCTACCGGTTTTGCAGGCGCCGGCTTTGTTGTGGTCGCTCGCGGCGTTGAGCTCGCGCTCTTTATAATTTCGCCGATGACCGTATCAAACGGGGAAGGAGTAGCGCCAACGCCGGGGCTCTGTACTACTACTTCATGGGAGGTAGTAGCGGTAGGGACGGCTACCGGCCCTCGAAATTCCTGGTAGTGGGCGCTTACGGAGGCCCATACTGCAAAGAGGATACCAGCTCCTACAGAAAGGAAGTGCTGAATCATATCCGTATGCTACGCCAGAACGGACATGAAATACAGCGCATTACGTGGTATTCTCCTGCGTGAAGCGGGATTAGTTTAATGGTAGAACTACAGTTTTCCAAACTGTTAGCAGGAGTTCGATTCTCCTATCCCGCACCAATCTGTGGTAGTTCAAGAGACCAAGATGCTCAGTCGGCAACTGATTTTAGGAGTTTCGAAAATGAAGTTATACTTCCTCACATGGGAATCGAAAGCGATCCGCGCCGAACCAACCCTGACGAACGCATGAAAAATCCGCACGAAGACGAGCCAACCGACCTCGTTATTGAAACTGTCTCAAGCCCCGAGAATTTACTCGACCAAGAAACCAGGCGTGTGCGCTGGTATCTGAAAGAGTGGAAGCGGTACAAGGAACTTGGGTACGATAACGTCATCCGTCTTCCTTCTGGGATTGACCCTGAAAACGAAAGCATCACCGATGACGAAATACGCGCGGCCATAGGGAGGGAATTTGGCGACAACCAAGCCGACTATGAAGCATATGCACGCACCTTCCAGGAGACATGGAATGCGATGCAAGAGAAGATGCTTCCGCTTATGAAGCAACTATATGGATTTTCTCCTGTCGGACATTTCCGTATTGCGCCCACTGCGTACGGTACCGGTGGAGGCTCACTGGAAAAGGGCGAGCCGGTATTTTTCCGACTCCCGAAATTTCGTCCAAACGCGGGCGGTACACCTATAACAGAAGTCGAAGCCATCACTCACGAGATCCTTTGTCATGAATGCACTGCGGGTCTTCGCGAGAAAACCGCAATAGATGACTCACCTATATTTGCAACACATCAAGACGTGAAGGAAGTGCTCATGGACTATCTTGGACGAACACTCCTTGTTCGTTCCGGCCTCATGAAGCGAGAAGAGGTACGTATGGTTGGCGGAGGCAGTGTACCGGAAGGATTCGATTTTGATGCACTCTACTACGCCAACCCTCAAAACCCTGACGAAAACAATTTACGTTATGAGGGGCGACTCCCTGAGTTAGTAGTGGCCATTACGGAAAAAATCAAAGAAATGTCACAGGCGGCATAAGACCGTGCTTGATCTTTTAGACCGAAGATACCTCAGGTCGATTCTAAGGAACCCTCAAAGCGCCCCACGCTACCTAGTCCGAGACTTGGGGGCACCTTATAGCGCTAGTCCAAGAGACCGTAGAGTCTCTATGAAATCGCTTGGTAGAAAGCGAACTTATACCCATTTGGGTCTTCGGTCAGGAGCTCACGGCAGTTCCATTTATTCTGAAATACTTCAGATTTAAGCGTGCCTCCGGCAGCGGGAATACGCTCAACTAGTTCATTAATGTCGGTGGTCTCGACATAGAAAATTGCCCCCTGTCCGTACGAGCCAGACACCGCTATGTACGTATAGGCCTCAAACGGCTCGCTAGTGTTCAAAATGTAATGGAGATCAAAGGACCCGAAACCGACCACCACCTTATCGGCTTCCTCTTGTTTTACTGCTACCCCGAGATTCTTAAAGAACGCAGCGGTCTTGGAGACATCGGTGGTATAGAGAACCGTAAATGAGTTTTCTGAGCTAAACATATCGTAAGGCTATCATACGGGGAATTTTCCTTGAAAAGCTTGATTCACGGAGTGCTCTTTAGATTTCCTTCCTAGTTCACATCAAATCCTCATACAACAACATGTTATCTTTAGTACATAGCATCGTACGAAACGTGCGAGCAGGTATAAATAACTACTAGTACTTATGACTAATGTATTCATGCGAACGATAGGTGTTGCGGCCCTATCCATTGCGCTCGCCTTTTCGGCAGCGGTAATGCTGGCGCCTTCCAAGGCAGCCGCCGCAAGCTGTGGGTTCTCACGTGACCTCATGGTCGGCGTTTCTGGAGAAGATGTGCGTTGTCTCCAGATGTATCTCAATAACTCGGGATACGTCATTGCAAGCACGGGAGTAGGGTCTCCTGGAAACGAAACCAGCCTCTTTGGTGGTTTCACTAAGATAGCGGTAGCAAAGTGGCAGGCTGCGAACGGACTTCCAAGCTCTGGTATGTTCGGTCCAGCGTCACGCGCTAAGTACGCAACGCTTGCGGGAGGTTCTACACCAACGACGCCGACCACTCCAACCACGCCAAGCGTACCGACTTCAGGGGTAGCTGCTGCACGCACGGCCATTCTTGACGCGCTTGATGCCTATGACACGGCAGTTGAAGACATTAACGATGCTGATGACGATGGTGATGATGTCGACGATGCAGAAGATATGCTCGACGACGCACGGGACGCATTGTTTGACGCCTTCACGGCCTTCCTCAACGGAAATGTTACCGGTGCCACGAGCCTTGCACGTAACGCAGAGTCACGCGCCCAGGACGCTTCTGACGAAGCAGGGGGTAGCAGCAACGATGACGACGATGATGATAACGATGGCGACGAAAGCGATGCTGAAGACGCGGTCGACGAACTCGACGAAGCTATTGATGACGCCCAGGACGACATTGATGAGGCTGAAGACGATGGTGACGACGTAGAGGAAGCTAACGACCTTCTCGACGAAGCACGTGATGCGCTCGATGACGCTGAAGAGGCGCTCGATGATGAAGACTGGGAGGATGCCATCGACGCGGCTGATGACGGTATGGATCTCGTAAACAACGCTCTTGATGAAATAGGAATTGAGAACGGTGACGAGGGAGATGCTGAAGACGCCATTGATGACGCTCAGGACGCCATTGATGACGCGTGGGATGAGATTAACGACGCTGAGGACGATGACATCGACACGGACGAAGCAGAAGATCTCGTTGATCAGGCAGAAGATGAGCTTGCTGACGCTGAAGATGACTTCGATGACGAAGATTGGGACGGCGCTATCGAGCACGCTGAAGAAGCGATGGACTTGGTAGAGGAAGCACTCGACTCTCTCTAAGAGAGGGAAGTAAAGAGAGAAAAACCGCGCCCTAGAGCGCGGTTTTTCTTTATACAAAGCTGTGTAGGTCTTGGGTACTATGCTAATCGCACTTTAATCTGAGGAGCGTAGGATACAGGGATGGAACCGTTAGCGTCTCGTATACGCCCGAAAACCCTCGACGAGGTGCAGGGACAGGAACACCTGGTCGGAGAAGGGAAGCCGCTCCGCGTTGCGATAGAGAAGAAGCACCGCTTCTCGTTCATTCTGTGGGGACCACCCGGCACCGGGAAGACCACCATTGCCCGCATCTATGCGGCGGCACTTGATGCTGAACTCTATGAACTCTCTGCTGTATCAGCAGGGAAAGAGGATATACGAAGGATAGTGGGGGACTCAAGGGAAGGGAAGTTGGCACTCGGAAAACCAAAGGTCCTGTTTCTTGATGAGATACATCGATTCAATAAGAGTCAGCAAGATTTTCTTTTGCCGTATGTCGAGAGTGGGGAACTAACGCTCATAGGCGCCACAACGGAGAATCCGTCTTTTGAAGTGATTCCCGCGCTTCTCTCGCGTGCCCGGGTGTTCGTGCTCGAGTCACTCTCTGAAGAGTCACTCAAAGCAATTGTGAAGCGTACGAAAATAAAGATGGGGAAGGGAAGTTTCGACTGGTTACTTGGGTATGCGGGAGGCGACGCGCGCAAAGCCCTCACTATGCTTGAGGGCGCACAGAACCTGTATGGAGAAGTGACCGTAGACACACTTAATAGAGCAGAAGAGTCCTCACACCTCCGCTATGACAAGAAGGGAGACGAACACTATGACACCATAAGCGCATTCATTAAGAGTATGCGCGCGAGTCAGCCGGACGCCGCTATGTATTATCTTGCCCGCATGACTGAAGCGGGAGAAGATCCTCTTTTTATTGCACGCCGCATGGTGATATTTGCGTCAGAAGATATTGGAGTAGCACAGCCCACGGCGCTCGTCGTCGCAAACGCCGTATTTCGTGCGTGTGAGACCATTGGCTACCCAGAGTGTGCAATATCACTTGCCCACGGCGTGGCGTACCTTGCTAACGCCCAGAAGGATCGCTCAGCGTATGATGCGTTCCGTGCGGCACAAGCGGACGTACAGGCCACGGGTAACCTTCCTGTTCCTAAACATATCCGGAACGCCCCTACGAAACTTATGAAAGACCTAGGATATGGAAAAGGGTATACGAAATACGATACGGAGAGCTACCTGCCTGAAAAATTAAAGGGTAAGAAGTATTTTGAGAAATAAAAAGTAACGCGCCGTTGCCGGCGCGTTTTTCTAAAGTTCAAATTGTCGCCCTATTCTAGGACTTCACTTCGCCTTCTGGCGGCGCCGGACCATCATCCGGAGTGATGGGAGTCGCCGTTGTTGGTTTGACTGGCTCAGGTTCTGGCACCGGCGGCTCGTCGACTTCCGCGTGAGTAGTATTGGCGTTGTGCGCCTCAACCTCAGTGTTGTCTTCGGCTTCGGATGCTTCTGAGAACTCGTCGTTTTGCGAAGAATGGTTGTTCCGCGCGGCCAGGATGAGACCACCGGCAACGACGGCAATCAGTAATGCTACCCACGGCCACCACGGACTGGTTCCCGTTTCTCTTGGCGGAGGATCATTCACCTCTACCATCCTCGGCACGTTTGTCGGGTCGACGATAGCCAAGGCTCGCGCCGCTTCGCCGTCGTAGACGAAAACGGCGAGGGTCGCACGTGAGCGGCTGTCCTCAACAGACGAGAAGCCATTCCGTCGTATAGTGTCGGCAACGCAGAATTCAAGCGTGCTGTACATGATTTCTCGGGCCTGGAGCCCTTCGCAAATCTGCTGTACGTTTTTGCTTTCAGTAGCGATCCGGATTTGAACCGTTCGCTTTTCAATGCCATCCGCAAATGCGGGTGCCGCGATCCCCGTGAGGAAGAGCGCGGCTACGATTGCTAAGGTTCTCATGGAACCCCTTCTTTGTTTTTAGCTTCAGAAAGGACTGGACGCCAAAACGCCCAACCCATATGGACCTTACGACTATTCAGAATAAAGTCAAATCCCCGGGGTATACCCCGGGGATTTGGCCTATTCGAACGAAATCGTGGCTTACTTAACCGCGTCCTTAAGGGCCTTTGCAGGGCGGAACTTAGGGGTGCGGGTTGCAGCGATGCGAATAGTCTCGCCGGTGCGTGGGTTGCGGCCCGTGCGCGCTGGACGTGCCTTCGCAACGAAGATGCCG
>DAORIN010000021.1:0-7069 GCA_035438545.1 Minisyncoccota bacterium
GAAAGGCGTTACCGGCGCCATAAGGTGCGCAAGAGTACGAAGCACGTAGCGAAGCGTGCCGAGAGCCGCAGTCTTATCACTTCCCTCTTCTTTAAAACGATCACGTGAGCGGCGCACGTACCACGTCGAGAGATCGTCGATGAAGAGCGCCAAGGGACGCGTCGCGCTATGAAGCTCGTACTTCTCATACCCCTCAGTTACCTCGGTCACAAGTGCTGCAAGACGCGTGAGTATCCAACGATCTATGACGTGCGCACTGTCCGTCGATGGCGCTGTATCGTCAGCATAGAGTTTGTAGAACGAGAGCACGTTTGCGAGGCGTCCGATGCTTTTCTTCGCTGCTTCATCAACGCCTTCTTCGGAGAACGCGAGATTCTCTGCCTGCACCACCGGAGACGAAAGAAGGTAGAGACGAAGTGCGTCAGCGCCATACTTCTCCACGACCATCATTGGGTCAGGATAGTTATTAAGCTTCTTCGACATCTTCTTCCCATCTTCGGCAAGTACAATCCCGTTTACGATGACGTTCTGGAACGCTGGCTTCTGGAATAGCGCCCCGGCAAGCACATGGAGGTAATAGAACCAGGCACGAGTCTGGTCCTGACCTTCAGCGATAAACTGCGCTGGGAAGACCGCATCAAACTCTTCTTTTCCTTCAAATGGATAGTGCTTCGAGCCGTACGGCATGGAGCCTGAGTCAAACCAGGTATCAAGCACGTCCGGGATACGGCGCATTACTCCCCCACACGAACACGGCACCGTTACTTCGTCGACGATGTGCTTATGCAAATCGTCTACCTTCGTTCCGCTGGCTTCTTCTAGTTCGGACGCACTGCCGAACACGCGCTTCTCTTTGCAGGTTTCGCATACCCATATTGGTATGACGCTCGCCCAGAACCGTTGGCGCGAAATAGACCAATCGCGTGCGCCTTCGAGCCATTTGCCGAAGCGCCCTTCTTTGATGTGCTCGGGAGACCACGATACTTTCTTCGCGTTCTCAAGAAGATTGTCTTTCACCTTCGTTACGGAAACGAACCATGATGACGTCGCATAGTTCAAGAGCGGCGTATCGCAGCGCCAGCAATGCGGATAGGAGTGCGTAATGTTTTCTTTAGAGAAGAAGGATCCGTTCTCCTGAAGATACTTGAGGACGGCAATATCAGTAGCAAGTCGTATTTTGTCATCGTCTGAGCGTGGCTTCACTTCCATGCCGGAAAACGCCGTTACTTCAGGCTTCATGGTGCCGTCGAACGCGACATGCTGCACGAATGGAAGATTCACCTGCTTGGAGAGTTCCCAGTCGTCTGCCCCGAACGCCGGCGCCTCGTGCGCAATACCGGTACCACTTTCAGCAGTTACGAAATCCGCAGCATACACTTTCCATCCGTTCTCGTGATTCTTAAGGGTCGTATCATTTACGTAATAGTCGAAGGGGGGTGTATAGGACTTACCAACGAGTGCACTTCCCTTGATCTCTCCAATAACGTTTGGGTTTTTAAACTCAGCACTGCGACGCGTCAGCGCTTCTTTCCCGAGAATGTAGGTGCCGGCCTCGTCCTGTACTTTTACGTAGTCAACGTCAGCGCCCACTGCTATCGCCACATTCCCCGGCAGTGTCCATGGCGTTGTGGTCCACGCAAGAAGCGCGGTCTCCGGCTCGTCCTTCAAAGGAAACTTCACCGTGACCGAAATATCTTTCACATCCTTATACCCTTCCGAGACCTCAGTCTGCGACAGCGTGGTCTCACAGCGTGTGCAGATGTGCATTGAACGATAGTCCTCGTAGACGAGTCCCTTATCGTATATCTGCTTGAACACCCACCACACACTCTCCATGAATGATTTATCCATGGTGCGGTAGGAATGCTCCATATCAACGAAGCGGCCTATGCGCGGAATAATCTTCGCCCACTCGTCCGCGTACATAAGCACCGTCTCCCGGCAGCGCTCGTTAAACTTCTTGATGCCGTACTCCTTAATCTCCTTCTTGTGCTTAAACCCGAGCTCTTTCTCTACGATGTTCTCTATCGGGAGTCCGTGACAGTCCCAGCCCCAGATACGCGGAACACGGTAGCCACGCATGGTCGCAAAGCGCGGGATAGCGTCCTTGATGACTGAGGCTACGATGTGGCCATAGTGCGGGAGTCCGGTAGCAAAGGGCGGACCATCATAAAAGACGAAGTCACCCTTCGGAGCAGGCTTTTCTACCGATTTCTCAAAGATGCGGTTTGCCTTCCACCAGGCAAGGACCTGTTCCTCTCGAGTATTGGTATCCGTCTTAGGGGCGCTATCAGCCATATTCCCCTCATCCTATCGTCTCAAAGGGGAAAATGAAAAGGCCGACGCTCGCGCGCCGGCCAGTCCGTGAGGGGTCTACCCCTCATCAGGATTTATTTTTGAGTTCTTGGGGAGGACATCTTTTGCGTGCCACCCTCGAATCACTCCCTCTCTCGGTTTTTCCCTTTGAGTACTCGTCTGCGAATTTCGTTCGCGCACGATTGCTCGGAATCCGGGTTGGAGTTGCACTTTTGGGGGTCTCGAGAGCCGTGAGTACGACTTCGTATTGCGCATTCTTAACATAGTCACCCCGTGGTTTCTCATCAACATCAACACAATGTCGATTCGGCACTGTATCACAAAACATACAGATCACACTACATCTTCTCTGGAGTTGGAATACCAAGAAGCGTAAGACCGTTGGTCATGGTTGTAACAAATGCTTCTGCTACCAAAAGCTTATATGCCTCATGTTCCCCACCACGTATCCGCTCTGCGGCATAGAACGAGTTCCACTCACCGGCAAGCTGCGTGAGGTACTGGGTAATGTGGTGCGGTGCGTGCTCAGCTTCGGCGCGCGCAACCACCTCAGGGAACCGCGTGATCAAGCGTTCCAAAAGATATGGCGTTTCAGGAGCATCTTCTCCTGACGGCTGTAGGTCTGCTTGAGAGAGCACGGACTTCGCGCGCACTAACGAGTATTGAAGATACGGACCTGAATCACCATCAAGGGAGAGTGATTTCTCTGGATCAAAGATGATGTCGCCACCGGGTGCCTGGCGAAGAATCATGTACTTCACTGCGCCAATGGCTACCTGTTCTGCGACGATAGGATCTTCGTTCTTTTCTTGGGCAAGCTCGATAACGCTCTGAATGAGTTCGGCTGTCGTAATGACATTCCCTTTGCGCGATGACATCTTCCCGGTAGGAAGGCGAAGAAGGCCGTGCGGCACGTGCTGCGTCTTCTTCGCAAGCAAGGGCGCAATATCTTCAAGGGCCGCAAGGAACACCTTGAAGTGCCCTACCTGCTCCACTGCCGTGATAATAATGACAGAGTCAGTAGCGCAGCGTTCTTCTTTCAAGAATGCGAGTCCGACATCTTTCGTTTCATAGGTGGGAGTGCCACGGCTCGTGATGAAGACAAGGGTGTGAAGCCCCTTCTTCTCTCCTTTGTACACGATAGCGCCATCGCTCTTTTCAAAGATTCCCTTCTCAACGCCGTCCATCACCGCACTGATGCCACCTTTAGTGGTATCGCTGTCATAGAGAACATAGTCGAACTTCGTTCCGAGTACTTTAAAGATGCGGCTGAACTCCTCCATAGATACTTCCCTTCCTTTGCGCCAGAGCGCGAGAAGTTCGCGATCTTCTTCTGAAAGATTGTTTGCTTCCTCTTGTTTTCCAACGACGTCGTATATTTTTGTATTCAACTCATCAATTTCTGCCTTTGCGGTTTCCGACTCTTCATATGCGTTTGAGCCGTGTGCATACGCGTCTCCGATTTCTTTTGCTGATCCAATATCAGTAACGCCTTTCTTTTTGAGTGCCCAGAGTGCCTTTGCTACGTGGGGACCCACGTCGCCGCCGAAGGTGTCGCGAATAACGTGAGCGCCGGACGCTTCGATGGTGCGTGACAACGCTTCCCCGATGACGTTACTCATCAAATGCCCAATGTGCATTTCTTTGAATGGGTTTGGGTTTGAGTACTCAATCATCACGCGGCGCCCACTGTTTACCGTCCCCTGCCCCCATGACGAATGCTGCGCATCTTTGAGAGCATCTGTGATGACGGAACGTGCGAGTGTGAGGTTGATGAATCCAGGGCCGGCAACGGTAACCGATTGCACATAATCACCAAGCGCTCCCTCGATAAGAGGTACCAGTTCTTCAGCGAGCGCCTTTGGGTTCTTTTTAAGACCTTTAGCGGCAGCCATTGCAGCGTTTACGGCAAAGTCCCCGTGGCTCGGGTCAGCCGGACGCTCCACGGCAAAGGTGACGTCTTCGGCGCCAAGGGTAGCGAGCGCGGTTTCTACCGCTTTTCGTATTCGTTCCTCCATGAGGGAGAGTGTAGCAAATCAAGGCTCCACAGGCTTGTGATGCTAAGAAAAACGCCCGGCAATGCCAGGCGTTAGGTTTTCAAGCTTTGCTCGATTATGAAGTGCTGGTGGCTTCTGCTGCCGTTTCGACTTGGGCAAGTTCAGCGCGAGCGGAAGCAAGCTCTTCGAGTATGTTTTTCGCTTCGCCTTCTCTTACCTCAAGCTGCCGGATGCGGCGCTTCAGATTTTTTGCCTTCGTCTTTGTGTCCCCCATTTCAATAAGTATCTCGACACAAAGGTCGACGCACTCGTTGCAAATGAATGAGACCGGGCCCGCAATGAGATGTCCGACCTCAAATTGGTTCTTGCCGCAGAACGAACAATAGAGCGTGGGTTTATTCTGGGGAGCTTCAGTTTGAGGCATGGCGCCTTCTCCTGATAACAATCCGGACATGGGTGTCCGGACGGACTATACTCCAGCCCGATACTTATTCAAACGATTCAGGCACCGGATGCTTTTCTGCCATCTGCGTAATCTCACGCTTGCTGGAAGCGACAGTCTTCTCGTCACGCTGTTTCAAGATATCGATCATGAGTTCTGCTACGCGTGCACAATCCTTTTCCTTAAAGCCACGCGTCGTAATGGCAGGGGTGCCGAAGCGAATTCCAGATGGGTCAAATGGCTTGCGGGTATCGTCCGCCACTGAGTTCTTGTTAAGTGTGATACCGGCTTCGTCAAGAAGTTTCTCGGCGTCACCTCCTGAAATTTCAAGCGACGTCCACACATCGGCAAGAAGAAGATGGTTATCAGTGCCTCCTGTAATGAGACGTACCTTATTTTCGTTAAATACTTCTGCCATCGCTTTTGCGTTTGCGACTACCTGGTGCGCATACGTCTTGAATGAAGGCTTGAGTGCTTCACCGAAGGAAACCGCCTTCGCCGCTATCTGATGCATGTGCGGGCCGCCCTGAAATCCTGGGAATACGGCGCGATCAATCAAGGTTGGAAGATTCTCTATCGTCTTCTCAGGTGCCTTCATGGGGTTAGATACCGTTCCCTTCGAGAGAATCATCGCGCCACGCGGTCCGCGCAAACTCTTATGCGTCGTGGTCGTCATGATCTGGAATCCGTAATCAAAAGGATTCTTTGCAGCGCCGCCCGCGATAAGGCCCGCGATGTGCGCGACGTCTGCCATTGCTACCGCTCCGACTTCTTTGGCGATGTCAGAGATCTTCTGCCAGTCGAGCTCGCGTGGGTAGCCGGAGAATCCGCCGAGTATGAGCTTTGGCTTTTCAGCGAGCGCCGTTTGACGGAGCGCCTCATAGTCTATTTCTCCGGTCTCAATGTTCTTCATCCCGTAGCGCACAAACTTAAACAGGCGTGCAATGTAGGTGACTGGTGAGCCGTGCGTGAGGTGGCCACCGTGCGCAAGATCCATACCTAAGACCGTGTCTCCTGGTTCAAGCCATGAGAAGTAGGCCGCAATGTTTGCCGCAGCGCCACCAAGTGGCTGCACGTTTGCATGATCAGCACCAAAGATTTTCTTCGCGCGTTCAATCGCAATGTTCTCGACGATGTCCGTGTAGGTCTGGCCACCGTAGTACCGCTTCCCGGGGAAGCCTTCAGAGTATTTATTCGTGAACACACTTCCCATCGCTTCGCGCACCGCCATCGAAACGTAGTTCTCAGATGGGATAAGCTCGAGCCCTTCACGCTCGCGTTTCTCCTCCCCTTCTATCGCGTCATATACCTCCTTATCCTGTGCCTCAATGTAGTCGTACATAGCGTCCTGTTACGTAAATAAAGCGCCCGGCGAAGAGGCCTCAGATCATGAGCGGATTATAGCAATGCGGAAACTGCTTTATGCACATCCTCATGGATGGCTTCAGGAGAGCGAATGGCGCCATTCTCAACACAGTCAATCGCGTGCCAGTTATCAGCGGTGGAGAGGCGTTCGGCAGACTCAAAGGAACGCTCTAGATACATGCGGTCCTTCTCAACAACATCTGCCGTCTCCCCATCAAGCGCGGTATTCTTTGCTTCCCGCTCCTTAGAAAGAAGCTCGAGTGAGGTTTCAATAGGAACGCGAAGATATACCACCGCATCAGGGCGTGGGACATTCAGCACCTCATGCTCCATCTTGTCTATCCACGCAAGAAACGCATCGCGCTTTGCAGCATCCATTATCTTTCCGCCCTGATGTATTTGGTTACTTGAGGCAAAGCGATCTGCAATGACTACCTTCCCTTCAGCAAGCCAGGCACGAATTTGTTCAGACGCTTCATAGCGATCAAGCGCATACAAGGTTGAGGCAATCTTCGGATCAAGGTGGAGGAAGTCTCCATGCTTCCCGGCAAGGCATTCCCCAAGCAGTTCCCCGAATAATGGTGTTCCGTAGCGCGGGAAGTCTACCTTCTCCACCGCACGCCCCTCAGCACGAAACCGCTCCGTAAGAAGACGCGACTGCGTTGCTTTTCCCGAACCATCGATGCCGTCAATGACGACGAATATCCCTTTTTGCATTGTGCCCTAGTATACTGGGGCACATGGAAAAGGCCTATCTCGACTTACTTAAAAAAGTGATGGATGAAGGGGTGGACCGGGATGACCGCACCGGGACGGGTACCCGTGCCCTCTTCGGACAAACGATGCGATTCAATATGGCCGACGGGTTCCCTGCCCTCACCACGAAGAAGCTTGGCTGGAAGGCAGTCAAAAGCGAACTCCTCTGGTTTCTTGAAGGAACGGGAGACGA
>DAORIN010000022.1:0-6978 GCA_035438545.1 Minisyncoccota bacterium
CAGCAATCATCTTCGTCGACGAGATTGACGCCGTAGGACGCGTACGTGGGGCAGGGGTAGGGGGCGGTAACGATGAGCGTGAGCAGACCTTAAACCAAATACTCGTTGAGATGGATGGCTTTGACCCGAACGAGAAAGTCATCGTTATGGCTGCTACGAACCGTCCTGACGTACTTGATCCGGCACTCCTTCGTCCTGGACGCTTTGATCGTCGCGTCACCATCGATTTACCAGACAGGAGTGATCGTGAAGCGATACTCAAGGTGCATGCGCGCAAGAAGCCCCTTGGTCCAGACGTTACGCTTAATGTCATCGCTGAGCGCACGCCTGGGTTCTCAGGCGCAGAGCTCCATTCGCTTATGAACGAAGGCGCTATTCTTGCTGCACGCGAGAATCGTAAAGAAATAACGCAGTACGATCTCATTCGTTCGATTGAGAAAGTGATGCTCGGTCCCGAGCGTAAGAGTCATCTCCTTTCAAAGAAAGAGAAGAAGGTTACGGCATACCACGAGGCGGGTCATGCGCTGGTTTCTTCTGTACTCCCGCATGCTGATCCGGTGCACAAGATTTCCATCATTAGCCGTGGGCGCGCTGCCGGCTACACCCTGAAGCTTCCGTTTGATGATAAGAAGATGCAGTCTAAAAAGCAGTTCAAGGACGACATTGCAGCAACCTTGGGTGGGTATGTGGCAGAAGAAATGATTTTCGGCGACATCACTACAGGCCCTAGTAACGACCTCGCGGTCTTGACCGCACTTGCTCGTGACATGGTTGCCCGCTACGGCATGTCTGACGTTATAGGCCCGGTTGCGTTCTCCGCAGAGCGTAACTACGCCGGAGAGACAACGTACTCACAAGACATTGCGGGCAAGATAGACACTGAAGTGTCCCGCATCATCGCTGAAGCGCGCACCAAGGCAACGGACGTACTCACCAACCACAAGAAAGCGCTTGATGCTATCGCTGAGACCTTGGTAGAAGTAGAAACGCTCGAGCGTGACGCATTTGAGAAACTCCTCATCGCCAATGGCATCACGCCTAAGAAGCGAGAAGAAGACGAAACCCCGGTTACCGTCACAGACTAGTTAAAAGTTGTATAGATGCAGTGGATTACCGCTTGATAGCGGATTTTACAATGGACATATGGCCAAGTACGAGTTACATGATCGTGCGATACATATGCGTAAGCTCGGGATGAGCTACACGCAGATAAAAGACGAACTCGGGGTCAGTAAAAGTACGCTGAGTGGGTGGCTTCAGCACTACCCGCTCTCTCCTGAGCGACTTAAGGAACTCCGTACCAACACTGAGCGACAGATTGAGCGGATTCGTGATACTAAAAGTCGTAAACGATCAGCGCGTCTCGCAGCAGTACGTGAACAAGTTGAAAGAGGTATTAGTCACCTATCAGATCGAGAAATATTGATCGCTGGTCTGTTCTTATATTGGGGAGAGGGCGGTAAGACGAAACCGTATACGACAACGATATCGAACACAGACCCTGCTATGCTTCTTTTCTTCATACACTGGCTTGAATTGCTTGGAGTAGATAGAAATCGCATTCGAGCATATGTGCATCTTTACGCGGATATGGATGCGGAAAAAGAAGTGAAATATTGGTCAACGACACTTAAGCTATCTAAGAATGCGTTCAGAAAACCGCATATAAAAAATTCAAATCGTTGCGAGCTTACCTATAAACAGAGATTTTCTCACGGTACGTGCAATATCATTTTCGATAATCGTGATACCGCAGAATATGTATCTCAAGCACTGGAAGTCATTCGTGCAAGATTTGCTCAGGGTATCAATCCATGATTCCATACAGGAGCGCCCTTAGCTCAGTTGGTTAGAGCACCTAGCTTATACCTAGGCGGTCCTTGGTTCGAATCCAAGAGGGCGCACATTTTTTGGTGCTACAGTATCGTTCATGAAGCGACTCCTAATACCGGCACTGGTTCTAATTGCTATTATTCTCATTGCAGTGCTGGTATCGATATACACACGTGTTCCCGAGCGCCATGCTTCATGGCGGGAAGATCTCGCTCTCTCACCAAAAGTCACCACTCTTGAGGACGGTTCTATTCAGATAGAGAACGTACGTAACTGGACGTATGGATCAACGACCATAGTATCGAAGGGGTGGAGCGAAGTAGAAGTGAATCCGAAAGACGTGACGCGCGTGTGGTTCATGCTGGAACCATTTCCGTACTGGGACGCGATAGGGCACACCTATCTCACCTTTGAGTTTTCTGACGGCACAGCGCTTTCATTCTCTATCGAGGCGCACATGGAGAAAGATGAGAAGTACTCTGCATTTGCCGGACTCTGGAATGAGTACGAGCTGGCGTATACATGGGGTACTGAACGCGACTTTGCGACGCGTCGTCTCCTTTATCTTCAGCACGATCTTCGCATGTATCCGTTAGCACTTACGCCTGAGGTAGCGCAGGAGTTGTTTGTACGCTTCACCAAAGAAACCGTAGCGCTTCAAGAAACTCCGCGCTTCTATAACACTCTTACCGAGAACTGCACGAACACGCTCGCCTACATGGTGAATGACCTTATGCCAGGCGCGCTCCCGCCTGACCTCTCTTGGTACCTGACGGGGCGTTCCGATTCTTACCTCATGAAGCATGGGATCATTACAGAAGTAAGCGATTCAGAACAAATTACTCAAGCGCGTTATGACCTGACGCCATTCAGAAGCGATATAGCGCGTGCCGCCACGAGTTCTCCTGCAGTCTTTAGTCGCACGCTCCGCTCACTTCTTGCTCCCTAGCGCGGGAAGATATCGATAAGAAGGTTTGATTCGTAGAAATCAACGGCAAGACCGCCGAAGCTGTACGTCTTGTCTCCAATTTGTATTGCTGCACCGCCTACAGAAGGAGTTGCTTTCGGTACGGAGTTAGCAAAGCCGATGTTATACAAGGTCGAAATGACAGCGACGTTCCCGTCGAGAGCGTAGCCCGCCTTACGCCACTGCGCTTCTATCTGTTTCATATAGAGACCAGCGTAGAGATAGCTCCAGTAGTGGTCATGCTGATCGGTCATGCGCACAAAGCGCGCCGTCTTTATGTCAGTCGTGGTAGCGGCAAAATCAAGCGCGTGCTCGTACTGAGGTCCTAAATAGAAAGGAGAGTCAGTATTCTTAAGGTTCGCTTCAACCTGTAGAGCGGTATCTTCTTTCATGCCCATCACGCCCCACGAGAACTGCGTCTGAGGTCCCAGAATCTTCAGTGGATAGAAGAACTGCTTGTATGCTTCTCGCTCGGTGAAAAAGAGACGCAGCTGCTCTGCGACAAGGTTCGCGAGGATAAGGCGAGGAGACACGCCTGCATCTGCCGCTGCACGCTTCACGACCGCTTCGTCGCGACGTATGGCCCCATCAAGTACGAGCCACTCTTCGCTCACGTGCCAGTCGGTGACGATGGCGTCCCCTGTAGGCACCATGCCGCCCAAGAAGCTTTCCCGTTGTACATCGATGATGCCGGTTTCGTTCGTGAGCCCGAGGCGCACTGCCGCATATCCTGCCACCAAGAAAAGGCCAATGGCAGCAAAGAGATAGAGGAAGATGGTAAAGACTTTTTTAAGCATGTGAATCGTTTTTTCGAGTATGCCGGTCAGAACGCTTGGACGCAACTCTAGAGTACTCGTTCCTGCATGAAATAGAGATGGGGTATACTCGGCTCTATCGGGCATATGTCTCTCCTCGTGGTCACCATCCTTATCGTGCTGGCGTTTGCCGCACTCTTTGCGTCAGTTGAAGCAGCTATATTCTGTACGTCGTTTCCGCGTGCCCAGGTCCTGAAGCGCCAGAAGAAGCCAGGCGCTGTAGCGCTCGTGGCGATACGCGAGCACATGAGCCGGCCCGTCACCACGCTCGTGATTGGTACCAATATCACAACCATCGTCGGAAGCCTCCTCATCGGTCACGTCGCTACCGAAGCATTCGGCGATAGTGCGCTTGGCATCATCACCGCAGTGGTAACGTTCCTCATCATTGTGTTCGGGGAGATATTCCCAAAAGTGATGGGAGAGAAGTTTTCTGAACCAATTGCGCTCTTTGCAGCGCGCCCACTCCTACTTCTCACGAACCTGCTCACGCCTTTTATTTGGATAATTGAAAAGACGACCGATCGATTCACGGACCACACGCGAAAGATCGTGTCAGAAGAAGAACTCAAAATACTTTCAGAGATAGGGAGTCGTGAAGGCTCCATAGAGCGTGACGAGGAAGAACTCATCCGCCGCGTCTTTACGCTTAACGATGTGACCGCGCGTCAGATCATGACGCCCTGGAAGGTGGTGGATACCCTTAAGGCCGATGCTGCCGTTGAAGACACGGTGCGTATCCTCTACGAAAAACCATACTCACGCTACCCGGTGGTGGACGCTGACGGGATGGTGGTAGGTACCTGCCAGACCAAAGATCTTCTCATTGCGCTCGCTCAAGACCGTGGCCAAGAGAAAGTTGCAAGCTTCATGGCGCGCTCTCGCTTTGTTCCTGAAGATAAGCGCGTCGATCATTTGATTGCTTCGTTTCTTGCGAGCAGGCGTCACATGTTCATCGTGAAAGACACAGGAGGAAAACAAGTGGGTGTGGTGACCTTTGAAGACGCGCTTGAGCAGTTGGTAGGGGAGATAGTGGACGAGACGGATGAAGTCGTGGATCTACGAAAAGGAGTCTAGTCCTATTCACCGTACAGATTCTCCGAAAGAAGCGTTATCCGTTTTGCGAGTAGCGGATGCTCGGTAAGGGTAGGGTCTTGTTCGATAATATGGCGCGCTGCACTTCTGGCAGCCTCTACCATCTTTAAGTTGGTGAGCGCTTCCATTGCAATATCTGATACGCCCCACTGACGTGGCCCATATAACTCTCCGGTACCGCGAAGCGCTAAGTCAGCTTCTGCTAACTCAAACCCGTTCTTTGCGGTGGTGAGCGCTTTTAATCGAGCGACAGTGACATCGCCCTTACTCTCTGAGAGAAGGAAACAGTACGCCTGATCGTTGGAACGGATGACGCGCCCGCGTAACTGATGGAGCTGCGCCAGACCAAAGCGCTCCGCGCCTTCAATTAATATGACGGTGGCGTTCGGAACGTTCACGCCCACTTCAACCACAGACGTTGCAACAAGCACCTGGCTCTCATTTCTCACAAACTTACGCATCTCTTCTTCTTTTTCTGCCGGAGTCATCTTGCTATGGAGAAGCCCCACTCTGTACTGCGTGAACTCACTATTTTGAAGGCGTTCTTGTTCTGATTTAGCGGACTTTGCCTGAAGTGCGAATTCTTTCGCAGGATCCGGTTCATCAATGCGCGGACATATCACATACGCTTGGCGTCCTGCAGCAAGCTCTTCATGGATGCGAGCGTATGCTTTTTTGCGTGTGGCTTCGGTTACTACTTCCGTTATGACGGGCTTACGCCCAAGCGGCATCTGATCCAGTACGGTCAAATCAAGGTCACCGTATACGGTGAGCGCGAGTGTGCGGGGGATAGGGGTCGCGGTCATCGAAAGAAGGTGCGGCTCTTTGCCGTCTTTGCGTGCGAGCGATTTGCGCTGCACTTTACCAAAGCGGTGCTGCTCGTCGATGATGGCAAACGCAAGATCACGGAACTGCACGCCTTTCTGGATGAGGGCGTGGGTACCAATGACGAGTGGAATCTCTCCGTTAGCGACCCACTTTGAGAGCTGCGCCTTGGAAATCCTGGTTGCCATCTCGCCACGGACTTTTGATGGGAACTTGTAGCACTCCTTACCCGTAATGAGCCCAATGGAGAGGTGGTGCTTCTTAAAAAACTCAATAAAGGAAGCGAAATGCTGCTTCGCGAGTATTTCAGTTGGGACCATGTACGCCACCTGGAGATGGCGCGATGCACTCCCTTTATCACGTGCGTGAGCGACGGCGTACGCTACCGCTGCCGCAACCGCCGTCTTTCCGCTCCCTACATCTCCTTCTAAAAGGCGCATCATCGGGTGTGGTTTCTCAAAGTCTTCGAGTATGGAAGCGATAGCGTCCTGCTGCGCTTTGGTAGGGGTAAACGGAAAGTCCTTAATAAAATCAGCGACCACACTGCGGTCCACTGTGAGCGCCGGTGCTACTTTATGCGCTGACTCCGCCCGCGCCTTCTGCACCGCAAGCTGAATAGAGAACACCTCTTCAAACGCAAAGCGCTTACGTGCCGCAGCAGCGTCCGACGCCTTTTTAGGTGCGTGCATCCATACAAGCGCGGTGGCTACCTTTGGAAGAGAATACTCAGCACGGAGCGATTCTGGAATGATGTCGTCAATCTCGTCCTGTACTAACGAGCGCATCGTGCGCTCAATGGCATGCCGGAACCATAAGGACGAAATACCTTTCGTCTCAGGGTATACGGCAAACATCACCGGCTCATCTCCTCCAAAGAGTGATTCATGCGATATGGCCGGTACTGACTCTGCTTTCTCAACGGCAGGGTTCGTGATGTACGGCTTCTCGGGAGTGCCGGCTACTTTCCCCGTAATCTTCACGAGCCCCATCTTCTCGGTCATCTTCGCCATATAGGGCTGACGGAACCACATCACCTTCACGCGTCCCGAGCCGTCTTCAAGGTACGCTTCTGCGCTCGGCATCTTCGTCTTCCAGGTTTTCTTGGCTTTTGCACCTTTCAAGTGGCCGTACAGAGTTGCCGTCTCGCCAACTACTAAGTCACCTATGGTGCGCACCCCTTCGGAGGATTCATAGCGCGCGGGGAAGTGGTAGAGAAGGTCCCGAATGGTGCGCACGCCAAGACGGGTGAGCGCTTTCTTCTGCTCGGGCTTTAGAAACTTAAAATGCTCGCCAATGAAATCGGTGGGCTTCATGCTCGTTCAGTATACGCTTCGTGGTTGTTCATGCTGCGCACATGTCATACACAACATACTTATGCGTCTACAGTGGTATAAAGAATATATGAAACAACTCACCGCCGGCATTCTTGCACTCGCTTTTTTC
>DAORIN010000023.1:0-6951 GCA_035438545.1 Minisyncoccota bacterium
AGAAGCGGAGAAGTCACGACAGAAGGACGTGTTCGCGCGTCATATACAACTCGCGATACAAACAGGAAAGCCGCTCATGATTCATGCACGTCCATCAAAAGGGACTATGGATGCCTATGAAGACGCGTACGAGATGCTTGCAGAAGCAAAAGCGAAGCACCCAGCACTCTCCATGAACATGCACTTTTATGTAGGGGACGTTCCAATGACCGAGAAACTTCTTACGCTTGGTGCGACATTCTCCTATACCGCAGTGCTCACCTTTACTCATGACTATGACGACGTCGTGCAGGCCATTCCACTTCAGAACCTGCTTTCTGAGACGGACGCACCCTATGTCGCTCCCGCTCCGAACCGTGGGAAAAGAAATATTCCCCTTGCTGCACGTGACGTTGTTGCCGCTATCGCTCGTATCAGGGGAGAGGATGAGGAAGTAGTACGAGCCGCGATACTAGAGAACGCACGCCGCGTCTTTTCAATATAAAGATGGAAGGCCGCTGCGAGTAATTCGCAAACGGCCTTCTTCGCCTTATTTCAGGCGCCGACACGACTGAAGCAGTCGTTTGCGCGCGTGACCCAGCAATCTGCTGCCGGCGTGTCCAAGGTTTTGCCGAGTACATAGTGGTCTCTCGGTCCCTCAATGCTCTTGATGCAGACGACGATCAGGGTATAACCGTCTTTTTCCGCAAGCGCAAAGCATTTCACTTGTTCTGGGTCGAGATATCCGCCGCTTTTAAGTGGGATGAGTTTCGTCGTAGTGTCGATGACAAAAGGCGTGGGGTCTTGAGGTGCGTTGTCGTCTCCGACTGAACCGAAGGTCAGTCCGATCTTTTGAGCGTCGCTTTGGAAGCCCTGCACCAGCCGCACTGCATTGTTAGCCATGGCCTACTCCTTCCAGCGCTCTATGCGCGTCACCAGAAACTACGCCTGACCTGTACCAGTGTCAAACTACCGGTTGCCCGCTCTAAAACCCCATGCTAGGATGGCCCCACTATGGCTAAGAAAGACGCAGCGGCTTCACTGCCCGAAGAAATGGATGCAGATCACGCGGAACTCCGCGTGTACGAGCTTGGGTTCCATATTGACCCTGAACTCGGAACGGAAGAGGTAAAGAAGACCTACCAGGCTATCCGCACTCTTGCGGAGGCAGGCTCTATTGTGGCGGAAGGTGAGCCAACCAAGATCCCGCTCGCATACACTATCTCTCGCTCTGAGACTTCTGGACGCCGCGACTTCGACTCAAGCTTCTTTGCATGGATTGCATACGAAGCAACGGGTGAAGGACATAACAAAGTGCTTGAGGCAGCAGGAGCTGACAAGCGCATCTTCCGTTTCCTTGATATCCGCACGGATAAGGAGGCAGCAAAGCACTCAGCTGAGATGCACGAGATTATGGCGAAGATGGAGCCAGTAGAGACCGAAGAGGAGGTATCGGATGCAGAACTCGATGCTGCCCTCAAGGAGGTAGCGTAACCGCTCCTCATACGGTAGCGCAAAAAGGTCCTTCAGGGTCCTTTTTGCTTGCATCCGTTGACCGGAGGTATACTGGCAGGAGCGTGTCGGGAACTACTGTTTAGGTAGACCGGCCTCGCTTGAATAAGACTAAAAAATCACTGCATATGTATTTGAACAAAGTTCAGTTATACGGGAACCTTACGCGCGATCCTGAAGTGAAGGCACTGCCTTCTGGTCAGAACGTTGCGAACTTTAGTGTTGCCACCAACCGTGTCTTTAAAGACAAGAACGGTGCCAAGCAGGAACAGACGGAATTCCATAACGTCGTTGCCTTTGGACGCACTGCAGACGTTATCGGTCAGTACCTAAAGAAGGGACGCCCGGTTTATATAGAAGGACGTATCCAAACACGTTCGTGGGAGAAAGACGGGGCGAAGCAATACCGCACCGAAATAGTGGCAGAGACCTTCCAGTTCGGCGCTAATGCCGGAGGTGGCCAGGGTGGGGGAGGTGGCTATGATGGCGGCAGTCGCTCATCATCTCCGGACGAGGGCGCCCAGAGCGCTCCTGCTGACTCAGGGGATGCTATCCAGTATCCGGACGAGGATATTAACCCCGAGGACATCCCGTTCTAAGGCTGTTTTGACAGCAGACACGTACTAAGGTAACTTAGGGGAACTATGGCATTTCAAGCAGAACGCGAGGAAATCGAGAACAAGAAGTTTATTGACTACAAGGATGTGGTCTACCTTCGTCAGTTCATGAATCCGCACGCAAAGATTCTCTCAAAGAAGCGCACCGGTATTCCGGCTGACAAGCAGCGCCAGATCGCTCTTGCGATTAAGCGCGCTCGTTATATGGCGCTTCTCCCGTACCTCGCTGCATAAGCAGCTAGGTAAAGAAAAAGCCCCGCGATGCGGGGCTTTTTCTTTATGCCTTCTCCATTCGCTCTACGTATTCGCCCGTCTCAGTATTGATGCGTAGTACATCGCCTGGGTTAATGAAAAGGGGAGTGAGGACCGTAGCGCCAGATTCAAGCGTTACCTGCTTGTTACCGCCGGTAGCGGTGTCTCCCTTCACTGCTGGAGGTGCTTCCGTTACCTTCAAGTCCATCTTGATAGGGATTTCAAGCGTGACCGGTTTCTCTTCAAACACGAGGCACTCCACCGGAGAATTCTGAACGAGCCACTGCACTTTGTCGTGTACCGCTTCCTCAGGGAAGGAGAAGCGATTCTTTGGGTTACCTACCTCACAGAACCAGGACTCGCCGCGGTTCGTGTAGAGGTACGTTGCTTCCATACGCTCAATGTCTGCCTCAGGGACGCTCTCGTTCTGATGGAAAGAGATTTCGATGACACGTCCAGATACAAGATGCTGGAGCTTGGTCTGATTCACCGGCTTACGCTGCTGCATGCGGAACACGTGCGAAGAAAGGACCTTGTACGGCTGGCCTTCGTATACGATGACCTTCTTAAGTGTAATTTCGTTGTATGAGAGGATTGCCATAGCAGTTCAATAAAAAATGGCCGAGGGCCGTAATGGGGGAATGATACTTGAATACCGACTATTTTCAAGCGTAGAGTCCGTGCTATACCTATAAGGTTCGGAGGAATATAGCCATGCACATCAAAGTTAACGTCCCTACCGCTGAGGTAGGGGGCGCATCCGAAGTATTTGCCCCAGTAGGGACAATCCAACGGCTCGATGAGGGCCCTGAACGGACTATCCTCACGTACGAGGTTACTGATCGCTCAGCGTTTGTTGCAGGCGCCCGAGACCTCGGTCTTCAGTTCGAGGACCAAAGCCACGATCTTCCAGATCGCGGCGAGGACTACCGGAGCGAATACGGCGGATAAACGATCTTTCCGCCTAGAACCCGCGCTGTCCCAAAAGGGGAGCGCGGGTTTTGCTATGCTGCTGCGAGCTTCTCCTTTATCTGCTTCAAGATTTCAGTAGCGATAGGTTTATTCTCCCTGAGGAACGTGCGCGACGCGTCATACCCGCGGCCAAGCGACACCTCACCATACTTATAGGACGAACCTGACTTCTGGATGAGGTCGTACTTCTCACCGAGCGCGAGAATTTCTCCCTCACGGCTAATACCTTCGTTATAGAGAAGGTCGAACTCAGTCGTCTTGAATGGGGCAGCGACTTTATTCTTCACTACCTTCACGCGCACACGCCCTCCCACCACCTCTTCACCTTTTTTAATCTGCGCGATGCGACGGATATCAAGGCGCACTGAGGTGTAGAACTTAAGGGCCTTACCGCCGGTAGTGGTCTCAGGGTTACCAAACATCATGCCTATTTGCATGCGTATCTGGTTAATGAAGATAATGATGGTCTTCGACTTTGCGGTGATGGCGGTGAGCTTGCGGAGCGCCTGACTCATCAAGCGTGCCTGTTTACCCATCTGTGCCGAACCCATATCACCTTCGATCTCATCCTTTGGGGTGAGGGCAGCCACTGAGTCCACGACGACAATGTCGACGGAGTTGGAACGCACCAAGGACTCCACGATTTCAAGCGCCTGTTCGCCGGTGTCCGGCTGAGAAATGAGAAGCTCGGGAAGCTTCACGCCAATCTTGCGAGCGTACTCAGGATCAAGTGCGTGTTCAGCATCCACGAACGCACACACACCTCCTTTCTTCTGTGCTTCTGCAATAGCATGAAGCGCAAGAGTGGTCTTACCAGAAGACTCTGGACCATATATCTCGATGATGCGTCCGCGAGGGAAGCCTCCGATACCGAGCGCGGCATCGAGTCCTATAGAGCCCGTGGAGACGGACGGGATTGCGGCAACCTTGCCGGCGCCATATGTCATGATGGACTCGTCGCCGAACTTCGTGCGAATCTCTTTGAGCGCGAGCTCAATCGACTTACTTTTATCAGTCGCAGGAGCGTCGCCGCTCATTTCAATGTCTGCAGTGTCTACTGGTTTCTTCGTGGTCTTTTTCTTTGGTGCCATATGAATTGATTAGGGAACGTAAATCTGAAGGCGTTCGGTAACGGTTCTCCCGAAGCGGTCATTTGCGGTCAGCGTAAGTATAGCTCCCCCGGAAGGGAGGAGGAGGGTCTCGTAAAAGCGTCCTTCCGGGTCTATCAATAAGGGCCCTCCATTCAAGAATAAGGCCTCAGTATTATGCGCCACGCCTGAAATGGTCGTGAAGCCGTCTTCTGAAGTTGTGTAGTTGGTGGGGGTATCTATTTGGAGGTGCGGGCCGCGCACGAGCGGGAACGCCTTCACCGCGCCATACCCAAGAAGGAGAATGAGGACGATGGCAGCGGCAGTCTTCTGAACCATTGCTTAGAACTGCTGCTCGTCGTCAGCGGCAGGAGTGGTTGCTGCAGCTCCGCGCGAAAGTACATCACGGGGACGTGATCCATCAGCGGCACCAATCACGCCCTTCTCTTCAAGGATATCCATGAGTCGTGCAGCGCGTGAGTAGCCGATGCGAAGTTTGCGCTGGAGGTATGAGGTTGACGCGCGTCCTGCTTCTTCTACCGCCGCCTTCGCTTCCATATAGAGGTCATCATCCACATCGTCATCACCACCTCCAGAAAGCATGATGGCGTCATTCATTTCAATAGGCTGGCCACCGTTGCTGCTACTCGTGCCTGACGCACCTCCCAAGTCGAGACCGCCTAACGTACCAGCATTGTGCTGCTTAATGTAGCTCACCACCTTCTTCACTTCGTTCTCGCTAATGTAGGCGGTCTGAAGACGTACGGGCTTCTGCATATCGCTTGAGAGATAGAGCATGTCGCCGGCACCAAGGAGAGACTCTGCACCTCCTGAGTCGAGAATAGTGCGCGAGTCAATTTGGGACGCCACCTGAAGCGCCATGCGGGTAGGGACGTTGGCCTTAATGAGGCCGGTGATGACGTTAACGGAAGGGCGCTGGGTAGAGAGGACGAGATGGATACCCACGGCGCGTGACATCTGTGCAAGGCGTACGATGCCGGCCTCAAGCTCGCGGGGGTAGCTCTGCATAATATCGGCAAGCTCGTCGATAACGACGACGATGTACGGCATCGACTCTGGCATATCACCGCTCTTACGCTTCTTTGCAGGCTCTACCACGGTCTTGTGGTACGAATCGATATCGCGCACCTGTTCCGTCTCAAGGATGTTATAGCGGCGATCCATTTCTTTAGCCGCCCACTTGAGTGCCATGATGCACTTCTTTGGGTCAGTGATGACTGGGGTCAGTAAGTGGGGAATACCGTTATACGCCGTCAATTCCACGCGCTTCGGGTCAATCATGATGAAGCGCAGCTGGTTCGGACCATTGCGGTAGAGAAGGGAGGTGATGATGGCGTGTATAGCAACAGACTTACCCGAGCCGGTCGCGCCTGCCACCAGTCCGTGCGGCATCTTCGCGATGTTCACGTAGTGCGGAGTACCCGCAATGTCGCGTCCCACGGCACCAAGAAGCGGTTTCTCGCTTGAGCTCCATTCAGGGGAAGAGAGAACGCCTCCAAGGCCCACCATCGCTTTAGCGGAGTTCGGTACTTCAATACCCACCAACGATTTACCCGGGATAGGAGCTTCAATACGAACGGGGTGCGCGGCAAGGGCAAGCTCGAGGTTCGATTGGAGCGACACGACCTTTGAGAGGCGGACGCCTTCAGCAGGCTTAATAGCGTAGCGGGTAACGGTGGGGCCAACCGATACTTCGTCCATCTCAATGGAAATACCGAAGTTCTGGAAGGTGCGCTTGATGATGTTGGCGTTTGCCTTTATGTCGCCACCGGTGGCCTTACCTTTATCTTCACCAAGAAGAGAGAGGGGAGGGGGGTTGTATTCAGCATCGAAGTTTGGAATCGCCGTACCACTTTTATCAACGTTATCGTTGAACACCGTTACCGTAGGCTCACGGTCAGGAGCGGCAGCGACAGGAGCTGCCACTGGTTCTTCCACTTCGTCATCATCTTCAGACACTTCTCCTTTCTTACCAATCTCGGGAAGCTTCACGGCGCTCAATGCTTCACCCGTCTTATTTGCCGCTTCCATGAGTTTATTCATGAGGACGACGATATCGGTAGCGATGATGAGTCCGAGTAAGGAGAGCGCGAGAAGAAGAATCACCGCTCCACCAATACCAAAGAGATCTGAAGCGAGGTGTCCGACAAAGGAACCGGCGACACCGCCCAAGGTCTGCGACATGATGCCGAGGAGCGCCAGTATAGAAATGACGATGAGCGCGCCGCCTGCTGCAACGAGAGGGGACACTAAGCTTCGCTTCATGATGACCATGACGCCAATAGCGACGATACAAAGAGGAAGGATGAATGCGGCAAGTCCGAAGATATCGCGGGTAAACGTGAAGAGCGCGTTACCAGCAAACCCAGCACTCCCAAATGCGGCAAGCAATAAGATGAGGCCAAGCGCGATAAGCACGATGGCTAATACCCATCGCATCACTCCCTGGGAGCTCTGCTCCTTCTTTGATTTCTTGCCCTTCATGTCATGAATTTTAGCACCTACCTGCC
>DAORIN010000024.1:0-6796 GCA_035438545.1 Minisyncoccota bacterium
TTCTCTTCAAATTCCCTTTTAGCGTCTCTCGTGATGAATCCGTCTCGTACTACTCGTCGCATACGATTTGAAACAGCAGCCCTGATACGACCACGACTTATGTTGCTATCCTTTCTTGTTTTAAGAAAAGACTCTTCCTCGTTTGTAAGCGGCAGCTCATTTAACCAAAGCGATAGGCTGCTTTTTGAAACCTTCACTTCTTTAAGAATATCCTGATAGCTATAGCCCTGCCGGCGTAATTGGAGAGCTTTTGTCTTCTCTTGAACCTTAGCAATCATGGTATGTACATAGTATTACACAGTTCGAATGTATGTTTTCCACAGCAAATACACTAAAATAACGATATGAAGTTTTCGGTTCCTATTGAAGTAAGTTCGGTAGCCATAACTCTTAGAAAGGGTGGGTTCGAAGCGTATTTAGTCGGCGGGTGTGTGCGTGATTTGCTGATAGGCCGGAGACCCAAAGACTGGGACATCACTACCAACGCAAAGCCTGAGGAAATACAGGCACTGTTCCCGGATTCGTTCTATGAAAACGATTTTGGCACCGTCGGCATAAAGACTGAGTCTGAAGATCCTACCCTTTCCATTATTGAAGTAACTCCCTACCGCACCGAGTCTGAGTACACGGATAAGCGCCGTCCGGACAAAGTGGAGTTCGGACAAAGCCTTGAGGAAGACCTTGCCCGCCGGGACTTTACGATAAACGCCATTGCGTATGATGAGTCTAAAGGACAAATAGTAGACCCGTATAAAGGACAAAAGGACATTGAAGCTAAGGTACTACGTACTGTAAGGGACGCAGAAGAACGCTTTGAGGAGGACGGATTACGCCTTATGAGGGCCGTACGCCTTGTGGCTGAGCTTAACTTTGCCCTTGATTCAGATACTGCAGCCGCTATTCAGAAGAAAGCATCAAACCTTGCTCACATTTCACGTGAAAGAATCCGGGATGAGCTCGTGCGCATTCTTCAGTCGGACCAGCCAATGATGGCTCTTGTGCTTGCCCAGCAGCTTGGCCTTCTTGAGCTTATCTCTCCGAAACTCGTGCGCGGCATAGGCGTAGAACAGAATCAGGCCCATAGCTATGACGTATTTGGCCACCTGATGCGCGCCATGCAGCACGCTGCAGATAAGGGCTGGAGCCTGGATTTACGTCTCTCTGCCCTCTTTCATGACGTATCTAAGCCGGAGACACGGCGATGGTCTAAAGATAAGAACGATTGGACGTTCCATGGGCATGAGGTGGTTGGTTCACGTGTAACAGAAAAGATCCTCCACGACTTGAGGTTTTCACGTGAAACTATAGAGAAAGTCGTAAAACTGGTCCGCTGGCACATGTTCTTCTCTGACCCTGACCAAATAACCCTTTCTGCCGTCCGTCGCATGATCCGGAACGTTGGTGAAGAAAATATATGGGATCTCTTGAATCTCCGTATCTGTGACCGTATAGGTACTGGCAGGCCTAAGGAACAACCGTTCCGCTTCCGTAAATACAAGGCAATGGTGGAAGAAGCGCTTCGTGACCCTATCTCTGTCGCCATGCTTAAGACTAATGGTGCCCATATCATGGAGAAGTTCCACATGAAACCAGGCCCCCGCATAGGTTGGACCCTGAACGCCCTTCTCGAGGATGTCCTTGAAGATCCGAAGAAGAATACGCTTAGCTATTTGGACGAAAAGACGGAGGAGCTTCTTGAGCTAACCGACGCAAAGCTCCAGACGCTTGGGGAATCTGGTAAGAAGATGCGGGAAGCGAAGGAGGAGGAAGAGCTAAAAAAGATCCTGGACAAACATCACGTTTGCTAACGAAACGGCCCCGAAAGGGGCCTGTTTCATGTGAAATGCAAAAAACCGTCTTGCCTGTTCTGGTACCAAATAGGGGGCGGGCAATTGATTGGTGGTACCAAGGAGATAGCGGCTTGACGGCTTTTTGCGTGTGGTCCTTTCACGTGGAACCTCGCCTTGCTGAAGATAATATTTGGGGATCGCCCCATTCGTTAGCAGGGAAGAGAACCGTTAAGGACTGTTTAGAAGAAAAGAGCGCGCAAAGAACTCAATAGAACTCTATTGCTCATACTATGTCCTTTACATCGAGAGTAAAGGACATGTATGTGGATAAGTGTCCTTTATGTCCTATAAGACAACAGAAACAGGGCAGTGGTCTGAACCAAAAACTTCCGGATGTATCTCTGCCTTCTGAATCTTTGTCGCTATCTTCTTAGAAGCGAAAACGTAGTCGATGCGCCATCCTACGTTACGCTCACGTGCCTGAGCAAAATGACTCCACCAGGAATAGTGACCGTTACCCTTGGTGAACATGCGGAAGGTGTCCACAAAGCCTGAATCAATCATTGCCTGAATGCCTTCGCGCTCCTCGTCGGTAAAGCCTTTCACGCCGCGGTTTTCTTTGGGGCGGGCTAGGTCGTCTTCGGTATGGGCAACATTGAGGTCACCGCAGAAGATAACGGGTTTTTCGGCCTCAAGACGCTTCATATACTCAAGAAACGCAGGATCCCATTGTTTATGACGAAGCGGCAGGCGAGAGAGGTCATCTTTTGCGTTCGGGGTATATACGGAAACCACGAAGAAATCGAACATATCAGCCGCAATGATGCGACCCTCTTTGTTCGGGTCACCATACCCGTCCGTATGGAGGCCATATTTCTCCGCCAAGTCTTCAGGGAGGCCGTACCGGACATCATTCGGGGTCATCTTGGTGAAGATAGCCACCCCGCTATATCCCTTCTTTTCCGCTGAGCACCAGTACTCCTCATAGTCAGGCATGTCTATCTCTGCCTGGCCTTCCTGTGCCTTTGTTTCCTGGAGACAGAGAATGTCTGGTTTGTATTTCTTTAGAAAGGGAAGGAAGAGACCTTTTTTCTGAACGGCGCGTATGCCATTTACGTTCCAAGAAATAATTCGCATGTACGCACTATACCAAAGCTACGGTTTAGAGACGTTCCACAAGCCTTCAAAGAATTCTTTATATCCGTCAGCTGCTGCTTTGTTCGTTATCGTGAAAGAAAGTATCGGGTCACCGAAAATATTGAAGGTGATGTTATCCGGCCAGATGTCAGTATCGACAAGGCCCGTGGATTGGCCGGGGAATATGCGATAGTCCCATAGTTTCCGCCATTTCTTCATCTCAGCGAGCCGTTCACGCATGGGTTCCATACCGATGTAGCGAACTCGTAGCCCCTTTTTAATACGAAGCTTCTCGAACTCATCGGTTTCACCGTCTCCTAGCGTGGCGAGGAAGCGTTCCGTAGGGCCACATATAGCAACCGCCTCCTGATCCTGTGCCACGCGCTCGAGCATATCGAATTGATGCATCATGAATGCCGTTTCACCTTGAAATACCTCAAAGTCCTGCTCATGCTTGCCGCTATAGCGTTCCTGAAGCTGACGGGCAATATTCTGCGCTGCAAGACGTTTCTCCTCAACGATAGAAAGGAGGCGAAGTGGGGGATTAGCACTGAATTTCTTCCTCCCATTCGCAATAACGTGCTTAGCAAGGCCAAGCTTCTCAAGACGCTCAAGTGCGTCGTATACAAACTGGCCATGGAGGCCCGTAGCACTGATGATTTTCGAAGACCCAACGTCGTGGCGGGGAAGGAGCGCTAGGTATACGCGAGACTCCTTCTCCGTTAGCCCTATGCTTTCGAGCTGTTGCAGCAAATCCTTATCGGAAATTTCATCAGTTTTTTCTGACATAGTTACTAAATACTCTATATTTTAAAGGTTTTTATGTCAATATTTCATCATCATATAATATTGACAATAACAAAAGCCATGCTAAGATGTTCTTAGACGCGGGAAGGGAGTCGACACCCCGGACGCAGCATGTCCAATCGCCGAAGATGAGAGCCGGTTGAGGTTCAATAGCGGCTTCGGAATCGAAAGGGCCAAAAGAGGGTGGCCACCCTCACGTCGGGGGGCGAGTGTTGTTTTCAGACAGCATTCGCCCTCTCTATTGAGTCCCTGAATCATTCGGAGGCTCATAGAGGAGATAGGTGATGACTGCTCTTGCATATATTGATGTCCTTTCCATCGATACTCTCGGTCTTCCGTCCAAAACCACTCGCGCCCTTCAATATCTCGCAGATATTGAGACGATAGGGGAGTTGCGGCGTAAAACGCCGAAGGAGCTGCGTAAGATACCTTGTATCGGCAAAAAGGGAGTAGAAGACATCATTGAAGTTCTTCGGAACTTCCCGCCGCCTGAATAGGGTGGCGGTTTCTTTTTTTGTAGATACTCTCGCGTGCTAGCATGGCGACATGTCCCCAGAAGTTTTCGCTCCTAAACTCGAAAAAGAACGATTGGTGCACGATCTCCTCACGCAGACCTACTCCTCAGTACCGTTTCCACTCTCGCACGAGGAGATAGACCAGGCGGTAGGGAAGTACTTCGCGTTTCTTACCCGCTCCCAGGAAGAAAAGAATGCGATGCTCGCTAAACGCCCGAATGATCCGGTGTCAGATATGGGATATGTGCGGGTGAGTGGAGACGCAAGCGTCATAGGTAGTAAGGACTTTAAGGAATACTTCCACTACCATCCTGAAGCTGAAGCGGTGTGGGCGAAAGAAGCAGGGGAGGATGTTCGCGTTCGCGAGTTTTTCGATGCGGCAGCACTCATATGGCAGAAGGCGGATGAGACGGGGAGGGAAGTGGTGCGCACGCTTGATGCAGAATTCCCCGGCCTCTACGACGCATTCTTTCCCGCAGACCGTCCTCAAGAACGTATCCTTCGATTCCTTAAGTACGATGCGCGCGGGATGGGAAACTTCCTTGCGCGCGCCCACTATGACCGGGGCGGGTGCACGCTCGGCATTGCTGAGAGCGCGCCGGGGCTTCGGATAGGGAAGGATGAAGCGACACTTATGCCTGTCGTTCATAAAGACCGGACCGCACTCTTCTTTCCCGCTATACACTTCAACCAACTTTCAGGAGGGCGAGTGCCGGCAGCGTGGCATGACGTCGTACAAGCATCAGATGACGCTGTGTCAGAAGATGCTGCGCGCTGGGCAGTCGTTTATTTCATGAATGCACCGGCGATGCCGTTTCCGTCAGAGTTTGATACGCATGTGCCGATAAAATAATTTCAGTTGAACGTTTATCAAAAAGTTAAACGCCCCACCGACTTTCTGTCGTGTGGAGCGTTTAAGCTATCCCCGCTGCCGTTCGGCGTTAGGTATAGCGTAGAGCACCTGGTTCTTCGTTCATTTTTCTGTAGGCTCGTCCCAGGCGGACGGTCATCACGTGCGTTCGCTGAGCGATTCGCCGCACCTTGTGGGGCGCGTACGCGAATGCCAGTTGCACGGTGAGGACCACGGTCGCAGCGACGGCGTTAGCTGCCCAAGCAGCAACTGCGTAGAGTTCACGCCAGAGCATGAGTGCGAGCACTGCTACCACCGGACCTCGGCCCGGGAGCGGTGCTGCCAGCACAAATGTCGTGAACGTGAGCGCTGCTGCAGGCACTTGAAGCCCTGAAAGCTCTGGCACGAATGTTGTCAGCACCGCGCCACCGCATCCAAGAGCGAACGTAACGTCGAATTGCAGCTGTCCCCATGCGCGTCCGCGTTGTGTGTTGCGGATGATGCGCCCGAGGAACCTACCGAAGTCGTACGAGTCACTCGCCATGCCTGCGTTGTGTGCAGACGTGACGATATGCATCGTAAGCAACGGGAGGAGGCCAAGAATGCCTATCGCAATCGAATAGCCGAAGAGATTGTCAGTCACTTCGAACGCATACCACAGCGCGCCACCAAGCGCCGCGATACGGAGTGTCCACGTCGTGCGAATCACCAGGAGCGAGAATGCGCCCACAGCAACTGCTAACGCGTACGGGCGGCTTGCGCCGCCAAAGTCATCCGTATAGCACCACCGGCACCATTCGGATTGCAGAAGAAAAACGGAAGTGAGAAAGATCAGTCTATAAAGAATGCTACTCATGGTGTCACCATCCTTTCTAAAGGTTGTGACGTCACTTCAAGGCTCGGGAGACCCAATGTCTCCACCGAAAGCCGGGAAATGACAAAACCTGCCGAGTCAGCAGGGATCTGTATGGTTATAACACACTACTTAACTCTTACAAAATTACCGGTTCTTGCCGTGGAATTTCTTATGCACCTCGCGTAAATGCGCATCAGTAACGTGGGTATATATCTGTGTGGTGTTTATCGAGGCGTGGCCCAGAAGCGCCTGCACGGAGCGAATGTCTGCTCCATTACTTAAAAGATCCGTAGCAAACGAGTGACGCAATACGTGGGGCGTCACTTTCTTGGTGATTCCTGCCTTGGCGGCATACGTCTTTATCATCATTTGTACTGCGCGTGGGGTGAGGCGCGCCGGCTTCTTCTTACTCGTCTTATCAACGGCTGACACGTTCACGAATAGCGCTTCTTCCATATCTTTGCGCTTCTTCAGGTAGTCGCGTACCGCTTCCTTTGCAGAAGGGGAGATGAACACTACGCGTACCTTGTCTCCCTTCCCGCGTACTGAAAGTTCATCGCGAGAGAGATCAATATCGGAATTAAGACCGCAAAGCTCAGAGACGCGGAGTCCCGTAGAGAAAAGCAGCTCGAGAATGGCGCGATCACGAAGCGCCTTCTCGTTAGCGCCTTTGGCAGATCCGATAAGTCGCTCGAGCTCGACGTTGGTTATGAGATCCAACGAGCGCTCGGGAAGCTTCGCAAGCTCAATGCGTTCAGGAGAGATGCAGGGAATCTCACGCTTTCGCAGAAACTTAAGAAACGCACGGAGCGCGATGAGGTAGTAGTTCTGCGTGCGTCGC
>DAORIN010000025.1:0-6588 GCA_035438545.1 Minisyncoccota bacterium
TAAAGCTCCTGGGGTCTTTTCGTCTAACTACAGGTAACCGGCATCTTCACCGGTAGTGCATTTTCACCGAGCGAGTCCTCGAGACAGTTCCCCAGTCATTACACCATTCGTGCACGTCTGAACTTACCAGACAAGGAATTACGCTCTTCGATTCCTTAAAGCACGCGAAGGACCATATCTTCATCCACGAATTGCTTCGTGGCGAATGACGTATGGCCTCTTGGAGTCATTGTTGGACAAGATACAGATTGCTCCGTATCAAGGTAACTTGGCGTATTCTGTTCACCCTACAATCGTCCCAGTCCGTTCCGGGTTCCAATAAATTGAAACCCGGAACCTTAGGACGATTATAGTTATCGCCGACATTCACCGGGGCTTATACGATCCAGCCATAAATCCGAAGACTCATGACCTTTCGTGCTTGACCTTCCGGCATTGGTCAGGTGTCACCCCCTATACATCCTCTTTCGAGTTCGCAGGGAGCTGTGTTTTTGGTAAACAGTTGCCAGGGAGTCTTTCGCTGCGGCTCTCATTGCTGAGAGCAGGCCTTATCGCTAACTTACGGCCGCTATTTTGCCGAGTTCCTTGAGGACCTCTCACTCGTTCGTCTTGGTCTTCTCGACCTGATCACCTGTGTCGGTTTGCGGTACGGTCATCATGTACTGAAGCTTAGAAGATTTTCTTGGAACCGCGCTCACTGATCTCTCTCCCTCCGAAGAAGGAAATTGTTGCTCCGCTTGGAGTATGTGCATCCCGGATTTTCCTAGGACACCTCCTCACGGCACTAACCCACATCCAATTGTGGGCACCAATTACAGCAATCCGTCTCTCCATCGCATACATGAATGGTCAGGGAATATTAACCCTGTGTCCATCGGGTGCGGTTTTCACCATCCCCTTAGGCCCGACTAACCCGAAGTTGATCACCATAGCTTCGGAAACCTTGATCTTTCGACGTGCGGGGTTCTCACCCGCATTGTGGTTACTTGTACCTGCATTCTCACTTCCGTACGCTCCACCCTCGGTCACCCGTTAGGCTTCATCGCAGAACGGAACGCTCTCCTACCGCTTGGATTGTCCGAAGACGCACCAAGCCCGCAGTTTCGGTATTACGCTTAACCCCGATCATCTTCGGCGCAAGAACCCTCGATGAGTGAGCTGTTACGCTTTCTTTAAATGATGGCTGCTTCTAAGCCAACATCCTCATTGTCAAAGGATCCTCACTTCCTTAAGTTGTACTCAGCGTAAATTTAGGGACCTTAACTGGCGATCTAGGCTCTTCCCTTCTCGACCAATGGAGCTTCGCCCCCATGGTCTAACTGCCAGACTCTGACTTCCGGTATTCGGAGGTTGATAAGAGTAACGAGATTGCTCCCTGTTTACCCTTTCCAGTGCTCTACCCCCGGAAGGAACATCTGACGCCAGCCCAAAAGCTGTTTCGGAGAGAACCAGCTATTACGTTGTTCGATTAGCTTTTCACTCCTTACCACAAGTCATCCCAAGACGTTGAACGATCTACGGGTTCGGGCCTCCATCTGTCTTTCGACAAACTTCACCCTGCTCATGGCAAGCTCACAACGCTTCGGGTCCTATATATGACACAGGCGCGCTATTCACACTCGGTTTCCCTATGGCTCCGCCCCGTAACGGGCTTAGCCGAAGCGACATATATAGACTCGCAGGCTCATTCTTCAATAGGCACGCTATGAAGGACGCAAGCGCCCCCCATAACCCTTTGTAAGTGCACGGTTTCAGTTCTATTTCACTCCCCTCTCGGGGTGCTTTTCACCTTTCCCTCACGGTACTAGTTCACTATCGGTCTTGCGACATATTTAGCCTTACCGGTTAGTTCCGGCAGATTCACCCGGGCTATTCGTGTCCCGAGCTACTCAAGAGCGGAAGCACATAAGTCATCATATATTTCGCGTACGGGGCCATTACCCTCTGGGGCGCTGCTTCCCAGCAGCTTCCGCTATATAGATGTTTTGTAACTCATGCCATACAAGTATGGCGCTTCCGTCTTACAACCCCGACATCCGAAGACATCGGTTTGGGCTCCTCCCGTTTCGCTCGCCGCTACTAAGGGAATCGCGAGAGTAGTTTTCCATACGCGCGAACATACGCACGCACGGAAAACTACTCGCGTTTGTTTTCTTTTCCTCCAGGTACTGAGATGTTTCACTTCCCTGGGTTAGCTCTCATATTGCTATGAGTAATCCTATATGGATTGAGTTTCCTCATTCGGAGACCTTCGGATCGATGGCTAAAAATCGCCTCCCCGAAGCTTTTCGCAGATTAATCGCGTCCTTCATCGCTGTCGCAAGCCTAGGCATCCACCGTGCACCCTTCATGTTTCCTGTGCGGAATCATGAACACCACAATACTTTCTTAACTGCACTTCTCACCACGTCTTGGTTTAAAGACGTGGCTTGATACCTTTTGCGTATTCGTGTGTCAAAGGCCCAGTGTCCCGAAAAGCGAAACCGCCCCTTCCGGGGCGGTTTCCGACGCTTACGCGCCAGGCGGCCTTACGGCCTTTCCGCTCCAGATAGGATGAGATGTCGCTTAGTAGACACGTGTAAAGACGAGTCTACGCGCCATGAAAAGGACTGTCAAGCAAAGGAGCGGAGGCGGCGTACCACGGCCTATTCCCTATCCCGCCCTTTGCCTATCCCCACGAAATCCCCATAAAAAAGAGCCACGGCAGGATGAGTGCCGCGGCCCCTATTTTCGATCTCGGTGAAGGGTTACTTCACCGCCGCCGGTTGAAGATGGATGATGACCTTGCGAACGAGCCACTTGTTGCCGTCAGCATCGACGATCGCATGTTGCGCGTCGTCGATACTGACCGGTTGCGAGTCAGACTCGAAGACGTAGTCGATGGTGCCGCCTTCGTCCAGAATGGTTTTCGCCCATTCATCGATGGTGTCGTAGTCGTTTTCGTTGAAGTCCGGGTTATCACTATGCGCCATAATCTTAGTTCCTCATGGACGCGCTAGATTCCGTCTAGCTCCGGGTGCAGTGAAAGTATTATACTACATTTCATGTTAAAAGCAAAAGGCGCCCGAAGGCGCCTTTTGCAAAACCATTGGAGAGCGAACTAGTCCTTGATCTGCTCGCGGAGCTTGTCGATGTAGCGAGCTGCCGCTGCCTGGCCCCCAAGGCCAAACGAGAGACCGAACGCAAGCGCAAGCGCAACCACGACGCCCGTGAAGAGAGTCTGCACGAACGGCGTGACGCCAAGCTGATCGAGGGCAGCGAGAATCGCGAATACCCAGATAGCCCAACGTGCCATAGCGCCGAGGAAGTTTGCTGAGCGGAGGTTTGCCGCTGCAGCGGATCCTGCGACCACGCGCTGTGCTGCTTCTGCCACCACTGCGGCGACGAGAAGGATAAGCACGGCGACGATGACCTGAGGGAGGTAGCCAAGTACTACCGCGCGGAGGAAGATCGTTACTTCCGTAAGGCCGAGCACATCAAGTGCGGCGACCAAGAAGACGATAACGAAGAACCACTTTACGAGAACGCCAAGGAACGCACCCGAGTTAAGGGTGAAGCCTGCGCGTTCAACGACGCGGTCAACACCAGCTGCCTTAAGGGCCTGGTCGACGCGAAGTGAGTTGATAACCTGTGCCACCACGCGCCCGAGTCCAGCTCCGATGAGCCAGCCGATGATGAAGATAACCAATGCTGCTACGAAGTTCGGGAGAAACGCCACGAGTCCGTAGAAGAGGTTCTGGAAGGACTGGGTGAGCACGTCAGCCCAAGTAGAGAAAAACATAATGCTTGTAGTGAATGGATTAATTAAGTAATACGGGCGCAGGTCAAGGTCCTGCTCCCTAAAGTGTAGCAAGCTTAGACCCCCCTTCCCTGGGGCATGTGGATTATGAAGGACGGCCCCCTCCGGGGCCGTTTTCCTCTCTTACATCCCTATCTTGTCCAAAATAGTGCGGTGCGGGTAGTCCAACACGTCGCGCACCAGGCGATCATATACGCCAACACGGTACCGGAAGTCTTCGGTGGTGAATGAGGCGTACCGAAGCTCGCGTCCAAGCTCCGCTTCAATGCCGCGCACGAGTATCCCGAGCGTTCGCTCGTCGACACGGTCACCCACAATGAGAATATCTATCTTCGATTCGGGCACACCAGTGAAAAGTCCTGAGAGCGCGACTAGGCGAAGCGTACCTGCTTTCTTAAGCGTAGACGTGATGCTCGCATCATCAACCCCAGAAGACGTACGTAGGAAAGTGCGTAGTGGCTCATAGTGCGCGAACTTAGGATTCGCCGCATACATGCTTCCCTTCTTCCCGGTCTTCTTGCGCAGGACACCAATAGCAGCAAGTGCGTTCACTTCGCGACGGGTTGATTCTTTGCTTACCTTCGCACGCGATGCAGCGTCTGCTGCTGCGTAGAATTCGTTCTCATTGAAGAGGAATAAGCGCAACAGCTTCACGCGGGCAGCCGAACCGAAAAGCTTTGCGAGTGGGTCCATAGTGGGGCTTATTGTACGGACCCTTGACGGCATTATGCAAGTGCGCGAAAAACCCCGTTTTCAGGGCCTTTTTGCTAGGGAATCTATGTTCCTTTCTTCTTTCTAAAGAATTCGATAACCCAGACGATGAGGAGTGCGACTGGGGAAAGAATCAGGGTCCCTACAATGATGATTCCTACACCATCCATCCACTCGGTCGGTAAAAACTGAAAAAGGATGGTAAAGAGGAACGCCACAGCAACGATAGTGAAAAGGGTCTTCTTCATAGAAGAAAGTGTAGCATCGCTCAAATCAAGCTAGTTAAAAGAAAAAGCCCCGTTTCCGGGGCTTTTTCTTTTTCTAAACTTTTCCGCGATAGCGGAAAGTAACTTTGAATAGCGTAGCGATTGACTTGCCAGCGAGTGAGCGAAATGAATATCTGATATTCATTTCCGAACGAGCGCCTGCCAGCAAGCCGTTCCTACGGCTTATTTCAAAGTTACTTTTCCGCCTGCGTCCTCAACCTTCTTCTTAAGCTCTTCAGCTTCCTCCTTCTTGAGGCCCGCCTTGAGCATGGTTGGAGCGCCGTCAACGAGATCCTTTGCTTCCTTGAGACCAAGGGCAAGGGCTTCCTTAACGACCTTGATGACTGCGATCTTCTGATCGCCGCCTGAGGTGAGCTCAGCATCGAAGGTAGACTTACCTTCTTCAGCTGCGCCACCGGCTGCAGGACCTGCAGCGGCAACTGCCGTAGCAGATACGCCGAACTTCTCTTCGAAGACCTTCACGAGCTCGTTGAGCTCAAGAACGGTCATCGCTTCAACTTCCTCAACGATCTTCTTGAATTTCGCTGGGACTTCTACTTTCTTTTCTTCTGCTGCTGGAGCTGCAGGCGCTGCAGGCGCTGCCGTCGTTTCCTCGGGAGCTGGCGCTGCTGCGTCCTGGTTCATTTCATCTGCCATATAAGTAAATGAGTTTTATAAGTTATGCCTTCTTCGCGGCAATCTGCCCAAGGGCGATAGCCATGCGCTGGATAGGGCTGTTGATGACGTTGACGAACATGCCACGGAGCACCGGAACTGACGGAATAGTCGCGATGACCTTCATACCCGAAGCGTCGAGGTAGCTGCCCTCAAATACGCCGCCGAGAATAGAAAGACCTTCGTGCTTCTTACCGTGTTCGTGAATACCACGTGCTGCTGCCGTTGCGTCAGTCGTTGCCCACGCGATAGCAACCTCACCCGGAAGATCCGGAAGTTCACCTGCGTAGCCAGCATCCTTCAACGCGCGCTTCAAGAGCGTCTTCTTTGCAACGTAGTAGCCGACGCCTTCGTTCTTCAACGACTTACGCATCGCTGAGGTATCAGCGACTGAAATCTTGTTGAAGCGAACGAATACGACGGAAACCGCGTTCTTAAGAGAATCCGCGACTTTAGCGACGATGTCCTGCTTCTTTGCTTTGGTAATTGCCATGTATGTTTGGTTCGTTCTTTTGTACGGAAACGAACAGAGTCCCTTTCGGGACTCGTGGAGACAGTCGACCAAGAGCAGTAATGCTCTCGTCGTCCCTCGGCAGGAAATTAAGGCTCGAAAGCCACCTGCTGTCTTCGGTCCGTACAAGAGGGACTTTACGCGAAAACCGCCGGTTTTGCAACGAGGGCGGCGTCAGTGCTTGAAGTCGTGAAGTAAAGAAGGGTAAGAGAGACCGCGATCATAAGGGAGAAGCCCACGAGGAATTTCATGAATTCCATCAAATAGTGCATCACGTCTCCGTGGGGGCGCTCATTCATACTTCCAAAACGATAGCACAAAGCCCCAGCCGTGAGGCCGGGGCTTTGTGGAAACCAAAAACCGCCCCGTAGGGGCGGTTTTTGGCAATTCTGATTCGCTTCTTTCGAAGCTAAGACAAGTTTGGGACAGTGCCCGAACTAGTGCTTAGTCAGCGATGAACTCGAAGTCAGTCTCGTAGTCGCTTGCAGGTGACGCAGTGAAGGTCGTGTTATCTGCACCATTCGTGTCGTTGTTCGTGTCGAACTTGATGGTGAGAAGCTGCATGCGGTAATCGTAACCACCCTCGCCTGGAGTGAAGGTCACCTTGAAGGTGAACTCCTCCGTCG
>DAORIN010000026.1:0-6490 GCA_035438545.1 Minisyncoccota bacterium
GAAGATGCCGAGTCCTGCTACCGAGACTTCGTCACCAGCCTTGAGGCCTGCCATGACGGACTCGATAAAGGTCTCGACCGCGCGCTCAGCGTCTGCCTTCGTGCCGCCAAGGGTGGCCTGCACTTTCGATACGATATCTGCTTTGTTCATACTTCGTAAGTTAGGTTCGTAATCCCGCGGCCGAGGAGGCAGGGGGTACAAGGAAAGTATAGAAAGTACGCCGTTTTGCGCAATAGGGCTTGCTTTTTCAGGGGGATATTGAAAAATCCGCCTTTCAGCGGATTTTTCTCATCATTTCTTCGACAATTATCGTGCGAATTCGACGACGCGATTCTCGCGAATGATGTTTACCTTGATTTCTCCCGGATATTTCAGCTCTTCCTGCACGCGCTTTGCGATTTCACGCGCAAGTTTATGCATTGCAAGGTCAGAAACCTTTCCAGGGTTCACAAATACGCGTATCTCGCGTCCTGCTTGTATCGCGTATACCTTCTCTACGCCCTCAAATCCTTTCGCAATGCGCTCCAAATCGCCCAGACGTTCAAGGTAGCGCTCAACGGTGTCACGGCGTGCACCTGGGCGTCCTGCAGATACCGCATCAGCGACCTGCACGATGATGGATTCCGGTGTTTCATACGGATATTCCTCGTGATGCGACTGCATTGCCTGTATCACGCGCGTATCAATCGCGAACTTCTCAAGAAGACGTCGTCCAATCTCAACATGGGTGCCCTGTACCTCGTGGTCCACTGCTTTTCCGATGTCATGCAGCAGTGCTCCGGTCTTAGCAACGACAACGTCAGCGCCTAATTCTTCAGCGAGCATGCCAGCGATGTGGGCCATCTCCACTGAGTGCTGGAGTACATTCTGACCAAAGCTTGTGCGGAAGTGGAGGCGACCAAGAAGGGTAGTGAGGCGCGGATCAAGGCCCACGACGCCTACTTCAAAGGCTGCTTTCTCCCCCTGCTGCTTCACGAGTTCCTCTACCTCTTGTTTTGCCTTCTCGACGAGCTCCTCTATCTTCGCCGGCTGAATGCGGCCATCAGCAATGAGGCGCTCAAGCGCAATCTTAGCGATATGACGTCGGAGCGGGTCAAAGGACGAGAGCGTTATCTTATCCGGAGCATCATCGATGATGACGTCGACGCCCGTCGCCTTCTCAAACGCCTTGATATTACGGCCTTCCTTACCAATGACCTTACCTTTAATCTCTTCAGAAGGAATCTGAATGGAGAGGGTCATTACCTCAGCGTTCACGGCGTTTCCCATGCGGTGAATGACGGACATGAGGATGGAGCGTGCCTTTTCTTCAAGACGCTCACGACCATTGGCTTCAAGCTTCTGGATGCGGGTAAGCACAGACTCTTCTTCTACCGCCTCCACTTCTTTCATTAAACGTTCGCGCGCCTCTTTCTCAGAAAGGTGTCCGATGCGTACGAGTTCTGCACGACGTTCCTTAAGTACGTTTTCAGCATCGCGCTTCAGGTTCGCCGCCTCGTTCTCACGGCTTTTCACTCGTTCCTGCTCTTCGGCAAGGGTACGCTCGCGTTCATCTAAGAACTCCTCACGCTTTTCAAGACGCTCCGAGGTCTTCTCAATGCGTTCCTCGCGCTCTTCGATAGGGCCGAGCTTCTCTGCCTCTATCTGATCAGCGCGCATTTCTGCCTCTTTCTCAATTTGCACAGCGCGTTCACGTGCCTCAAGCAGCTTTTGCTTCACTTCAAGCTCCAATGACCCACGCTGCCCGAGCGCGATCAGGAGACGGAGCACATACCCGAGCGCAATGCCGGCAAGGCCGGAGAACGCCAAAAGACTTAATACTAGTTTTATAGACATACGAATTCAGAACTTACGCACTTTTTAGTCGCACAAAAAATCTACAAGATGTCAGCGGAATCTCAGTCGTTTCTGCCACAGTCGTTGCTGACGCTAGGACTCTATCACGCTTCCTTGACTTGCGCGAAGCCTTGTAGCATGGTGTCATTCTCTCCGATTGGGACATAAGGAGCACTACGTGTACCACTACATCAGTGTGGACGGGTTCGCAGGGAACCTTGAGGTTCAAGGAAGCAAGGTTGTCGCTATCGCGCTAGCCATGGCGCTCTTTGGGTACGAAATCTGCAGTCCACCGCAAACACCCAAACGACGGAAGAAAGGATTGCTCTGGTTTCGTAGGCCGGAAGGCCCGTACTGGAATACTCCAGTTGGCGGGCAGCTCAAACTGCTCTGATCAACATACGGCGCGGCCCCTCACGGGTGTCCGCGCTGTTTTTATGCACAGCAAAGAATGAGCGGATGCGGAGTATAACTAACAGTATCCAGTAACTCTGCGGAGGGAAGGACATGGCTAAAGCTCTTTGCATCCTTGTAGCGTGGGTACTGCTCGCATCATTCGCCCCTTCTAAACACATCGCGACTCATACGACGGTGCGTCTCACGAGATGGGAAGGAAATGCTCCCATCGAGCGGACAGAGCGAACGTGGGATGAGACCACACCGGAATGCGCGCCTACAAACGGATGGCACGTATGCACCTAAAGAAAAGGCGCGATCCATTGATCGCGCCATCTTCTTGTAGGGAGCCCTACTTACTCTTGTAGACCGTATCCACGAGCCCGTACTTCTTCGCGTCATCCGCCATCATGAAGTAGTCGCGATCCACATCCTTCTCAATCTTGGCGAGCGGTTGGCCGGTTGCCTTTGAAAGTATCTTGTTCAAACGGTCACGCGTCGCAAGAATATGCTTTGCCGTGATTTCAATATCAGTTGCCTGACCTTGAGCCCCACCCCATGGCTGGTGAATCATAACTTCAGCGTTCGGCAATGCGTAGCGTTTACCCTTCTCTCCAGCAGCAAGAATGACGGCAGCAGCGCTTGCAGCGATACCCACTACTACAGTGGAGACCGCCGGCTTCACGTGGTTCATCGCGTCAAGAATTGCGAGTCCTGCGGTGACTGAGCCGCCCGGAGAGTTGATGTAGAGAGAAATATCTTTCTTCGGGTCCTCAGCTTCAAGGAAAAGGAGCTGAGCGACGATAAGGTTCGCCATATCGTCTTCGATGCCTCCTGAGAGGAAGATGATGCGTTCCTTCAAGAGACGCGAGTAAATGTCATACGCGCGTTCGCCAAACTGAGATTTCTCGATAACCATCGGTACGAGCATAGATGAGCGGGGTGAATTGGTAGCCATAGTAGGGCTATCGTAGCAGAAAAAGAGAGGCGCGCCAAAAACCTACGGAAGTGCTCGTTCAGTAGATGGTTGCAGTACTTCTGTTCCTTTTTCTTCTGCGATACGTGCGCCCCACATATAAAGAAGCGTAATAGCGATGAGCGCTCCTATGATTCCTGCGGTAACGAGTGAGCCAAGCGTACTTTTCGGGCGTGCAGGAATTGATACGGCTGATTCATCCATACGTGGTAGCTAGAGCGTCGACGTTTCTTCAACGGCGGCAGCATTTGGAACTGTGTGGGTTCGCTCCGTGAGCATATAGAATGCAGCGGCAACTATCGCAAGGAGAATAATCAGAAGACCAATGAGCGCGCCTGGAGATTTCTTCTTTGGAGCGTCGACGGGAGCTGCAGCGGTGGTACTAGTTTCTGGTTCCATTATCTCCTAGTATATCGTCTTTCTCTTATGCATTCTGTGCGAGGTATTTAAGGAGAACGAGTGCGCTTCGTTCTTCGTTTATAGAACCATCGAGACACATTTTTTTCACCGTCTCTCTATCAAACGGGGAGAGCGTAATATCTTCGCCCTCATCGAACTCTTGCTCTGTTTTTCCAAATGAGTTCACTACAAAGTAGTAGAGGTCCCATTCAACGGTGGTGCCACACACAGATTTATGAAAGAAGGTAAGATCCGTTGCGTCCACCGTAAGCCCCATCTCTTCGCGCGCTTCGCGAACCGCTGCCTCTTTCGCTACTTCTTTCATATCAACCCCTGAAGCAAGAGTCGCGTTATAGTCGGCGAGCTTATCAATGACCTTGCCGCCCGGAAGGCGATAGTCGTACCCGCCTACCTCGTGGCGATCTTCCTTGGAGAGAAGAATCGTCCCTTCGTGTGGAATGATAAGGCGCACTCCAGGGGAACGACGCGCCTTCTCAAAGACCATGGTTTTTCCTGCCTGACTTACATCAAACTCAACTATCTCCAATATCTTTCCCTGGTATTTAATGGTTTCCATTGTCGGCACTATAGCAGAACGGGCGACCCTTTGAAGGGCCGCCCGTTCTGGAATAAATGTAAGAACGCTTACTTTCCTGCGTAACGTGCGATGCACTCCGTAATTACATGGAGGGCGTCTTCCGGGCCACCATACCCTAAGGTTTTGGTGGTACCCCGTTTCTTCAAGTCCTTGTACGTGTTGAAGTGGTATTCGACTTTCGCCTTCCACTGCTCGCCAAGGTCTTCGAGCGTCTTCACTCGATCGCCGCCGTCGCGGTCATCGACCGGAACGCAGATAATCTTATGATCCTTCTCGCCGCCGTCCTCGAAGTTCAAGACGCCGAGTACGCGTGCCTTAAGCGCAATACCGGTAGGCATAGGCTCAGGAGTAACTACGAGGGTATCAAGCGCGTCACCGTCTTCGTCGGTAGTTCCTGGAATGAAGCCGTAGTTTGCTGGCTTTGCAAAGATTTCCGGTTCCACACGATCAAGTTCGAAGGTTTGCTTCTCGCGATTGTATTCAATCTTTAGGATTGAACCTTTAGAGACTTCGATAACGGTGGTAATAACGCCCGACTCGATGTCTGTCGGAGGGTAGAGCTTGTCGTAATCAGCCATAGTAATGAGTAGTTAGCTGTTCGATTCTACTACGCGTTCTCCTTGTCGCGCGCTTCTTCGCTGTCGACAACCGAGACTTCGCCTTCAGGAGAAGTCGTAAGTTCTTCTTCGGCAGGAAGCTCAGCGGCAGCGATGCTGTCGTCGGCAACGACTTCAGCTGGAGTTTCCGTTGGGGCAATACCCGCTTCTTCTGAAGGAGTAGCAGCGTCGTCAGGAGTGACGGACACGACAGTCTCCTCTTCCTTTGGCTTCTCGCCTTCAACGGAATTAATGTCGATGTTCCAGCCAGTAAGCTTTGCGGCAAGGCGCACGTTCTGGCCGCCGCGACCAATGGCAAGCGACTGCTGGTCTTCAGATACGGTGACCGCAGCGCGATGCTCGGCCTCATCAAGTACTACGTCCATGACGGTAGCTGGAGAAAGAGACTCCTTGATGAAGTTCTTTGGGTCCTCGCTCCATTCAATGATGTCGATGCGTTCGCCACCGAGTTCGCTCATAACGGTAGAGACGCGGACGCCGCGCTGACCGACCAAAGATCCTACGGGATCAACGTGCGGATCAAGGGAAGCGATAGCAATCTTCGTGCGAGAGCCTGGCTCACGCGCGATGTTCTTCACTTCGATAGAGCCCGCAGCAAGTTCCGGAGCTTCCATTTCAAAGAGCTTCACGATGAATTTAGGATGTGCGCGGGAAAGGCGCAGATACACACCGCGGAAGCCTTCGTCTACCGCGTTAAGGTAGGCACGAATGCGCTCTCCTGGGCGGTAACGCTCTCCAGGAATCTGCTCTTCGTAGGGAATAACGCCGGTAGCGCGTCCAAGGTCGATGAAGAGGGAGCCGCGCTCAACGCGCTGCACCAAGCCCGACACGATCTCTCCCTTCTTATGACCGAACTCATCGAGGATAGAGAGCTTCTCTGCCTCGCGAATCTTCTGGATAACGACCTGCTTTGCGGTCTGGGCGGCAATGCGACCAAAGTCATCCTGTGGTTCAAGGGGAAACACTATTTCAGACCCAAGGCCGGCATCACGGCGGATGCGGCGTGCGTCCTCAAGGAGGATGTGCTTCTCCGCGTCATAGCGGGGAAGTTCGCCTTCAGGCGTTTCCTCATAATCCCGGTGGGGGTGGTACTCAGGCTCAGCTTCGCCTTCTTCAGGGAAGCGGACCATGGTGTCATCGACGACGGTCTTCACCTGTTCGAAGGCAACGGTACCGGTATTCATATCAAGAACGGCACGCACGACCTGGCCGCGCTTTCCGTACTCCTTCTTATACGCAGTGGCCATCGCGCTCTCAATAGCGTCGATCATGGTCTCCTTCGTGATGCCGCGTTCTTCGAACTCGCCGAGCACTGATTGGATTGTTTTGAGGTCTAACATATGGAATGTGTATGTCTGGCTAAAAAGAAATGTCTGCAGGTGCAGACATATCAGGTACCCGGAGAGTACCAAAAATAGGGTGAGGTGTCAATGAATGATTTGACATACTAAATTATGTGTTGCACAGTATAGGTCCCCATAAACCCCTAGAAGCCTGAGGAGGCGACTTTGCGGAATTACCTGGTACTGGCGGCGCTCTTTCTTACAGCGTGCGATAACACTGAGGCGCTCCAACGTGCTGAACGGGCACGTGAGGTCGAGTCCCGATGCGAGTGCTTAGAGCTCGAAGAAGGTCTCGTACGCGCTCGGTTCAACTCACCGATGCGTG
>DAORIN010000027.1:0-6252 GCA_035438545.1 Minisyncoccota bacterium
CGAAGGACACTCGGAAGGAGAGGTAAAAGAAGTAGCAGCGCTTCTCGGATTTGATTGGAAGGATGCGCACTTTTGCTCTGCCGACAAAATGTACATGGAGCGCTATGGCGTCACGAAAGAATTCGTAAACATTGAAATATCCCGTCTTACCTTTGACATACCGAATCCGTTCCAAAAATGACGAAAATAGGCTAGAATCGGCCTAGATGCGTCGGTGGTAGAGTGGTCAATTACAACAGGCTGTAAACCTGTCGGCTTCGGCCTACGGAGGTTCGAATCCTCCCCGGCGCACCCCTATATGAATACGTTTCGGCATTTCCTTGCCTTACTTCTCCTCCTTGCGTTCTGCGTGGAGCCATTGGCCGTACTTGCCCAAACGGTAGAAGAAGAGCCTGTAATCACTGAGGAGGTAGCGGTTACAGAACCTGCTATTCCCGAAGAGACTGCATACGACGCATCACTTCCGGGAGAAATACTCGCCACTTCTACTGTAGAAGTGATTGTTGAAGAGGCGCCTGTCGTAGAGCACATTGAACTTGCTCCGGGAACGTATGTCCCCGGAGAAGTCATCGTGAAGTATGAGGACGAAGAAACTGCTGAAGTTGTTTCGACAAAAGGAAAGGGTGTTGCGGAAGTCATCGCTGACCTTGCGTCCGACGAAGATATTGAATACGCGGAACCAAACTACGTGCGCGGATTTGAGGCGATAGCCACGGACGACACTCATCGTGCGCTTCTCTGGGGACTTGAGAACACCGGACAAGCGGTAAACGGAACCACAGGTACAGCAGACGTTGATACTGATGCTCCTGAGGCATGGACACTCTCAACTGGTGAGGACGTCATTGTTGCCGTTATTGATAGCGGCGTCGACTACACGCACCCCGATCTTGCCGCCAACATGTGGGATGGGACGAACTGTGTTGACGAGACCGGCGCACCACTTGGTGGCTGCGTGCACGGGTACGATTTCAAAGACAACGATAAGATGCCGCTACCACCTACAGGTACCGACACGCTCGCGCGCCACGGTACGCACGTCGCAGGCACTATTGCTGCAGCTATGAATAACGCGACAGGGATAATTGGTATAGCACCAAACGCGAAGATTATGGCGATACGCTTTAATCTCAACACGGCAACAGAAGCAAAAGCCATCGACTTCGCTCGCGAGAACGGTGCGCGCATCATTAACGCTTCTTTTTCAGGAGACGGCATTTCGGCAGTGGAGCAAGAAGCTATTGAACGCTTCACGGACGCAGGCGGCATATTCATTGCAGCAGCAGGGAACGGGGCGGCAGATAGCATAGGAGATAATTTGGATAACCTTCCAACGCCCGAGAACGCAAGCACTACGTCAGCGTACCCAGCAAGTTATCCGCTCGCAGGCGTCGTGAGCGTCGCGGCAACCACCCAGAATGATGCGCTTGCTTCCTTCTCAAACTACGGGGCAACGTCCGTTGATCTTGGCGCGCCGGGCGTCAACATTCTGAGTACCTTCCGCGATAATACGTACGGCTACTTCAGTGGTACCTCAATGGCCACGCCGCACGTCGCGGGTGCCGCAGCCTTGCTTTCCGCCTATCGTCCTGACTTTACTGCCTCAGATATAAAAGCAGCGCTTCTTGATACTGGGGACGCGGTAGCTGCGCTTTCAGGAAAGACGGTTTCTGGAAAACGATTGAACGCACTGGCGGCCCTTCAAGCGTCTCCGGACACGACTGCACCAGTGATCACGCTCCTTGGCGATACTCCACTCGCGCTTTCCGTAGGTGCTACGTTCACTGATCCGGGAGCTACTGCCCATGATGCCGTAGACGGCGATGTCACTTCTTCTATTGTGGCGTCAGGCGCGGTAGATACCGCTATCGCCGGCACCTATACCCGTACCTATGTCGTCGGTGACGCTGCAGGGAACATTGCTACCTCAACACGTGATGTGACGGTCTCTGCAGTTATCTCTTCCGGCGGTGGAGGTGGTGGCGGAGGCGGGGGAGGCGGCAGTGGTTCAAAGAATAAGAAAAAGAAAGATACGAAAACGAAGACTAAAACTGAGGTAAAGAAAACGGAAAAGCCGCTTCCACGCCTTCCACAAACCGCAACGCCTCAAGTACTTGGTACCGCCTCCTACCAATTCACTCGCAATCTTGCACAAGGCGCTACGGGCGCTGATGTCACTGAGTTACAGAAAGCACTCGCCACACTCGGGTTCTTTTCTACTACTCCAACTACGTACTTCGGTCCCATGACCGCAACTGCTGTATCTGCTTTCCAGAAAGCGAAGGGTCTTCCCGTAACGGGAGCGTTTGATGCGGGGACGCGTACGGCCCTTACCGGCACAACGCCTACGAGTAACGACGCACAGATTGCCGCCCTTACTGCCCAGGTAGCGCAGCTTATGACGCTCCTAAAGCAGCTCCAGGGGAAATAGCGTTCCCGATTTTCTGCTATATTGGCTGCATGTCAAAACAACGCCTCCTTACCGGTCTTCAGTCTTCCGGTGACCTTCATATCGGAAACTATTTCGGAGTACTCAAGCCCTTTCGTGATACCTATGAGAACTATGAGAGCTTCCTTATGGTCGCTGACTATCATGCGCTCACCTCACTCAAGGATGGCGGCAAGCTTCGTGAGAACATTCAAAACGCCGTAAAAGACTATCTTGCCGTTGGCGTTGATCCAAAAAAGGCAGTGATCTTCAAACAGTCTGATGTTTCTGCACACACGGAATTAGCATGGATCTTCAACTGTCTCGTTACGGTGAAGTTCCTCGAATTAGGGCATGCCTTTAAGGACAAGGTCGCCAAAGGGCTCGAAGCGAACGCGGGCCTTTTGACCTACCCCATGCTCATGGCGGCAGACATTCTTCTGTATGACACGGATGTGGTGCCGGTAGGGGAAGACCAGCGCCAGCATCTTGAATATGCGCGTGAAGCTGCAGCAAAGTTTAACAACGCGTATGGCGCTCTCATGAAAGAACCGAAAGAGCTCATTCTTCCGGGCGTTGGCGTTGTGCCAGGCACTGATGGCGCCAAGATGAGCAAGAGCTACGGCAACACTATTCCGCTCTTTGGTACCAAGGATGAGGTAGCGAAGGCGATTATGGGTATCGTTACTGACTCTTCCGGAGAGCGTCCAGAGAACGTTTACGCTATACACAAGCTTTTCAAAGACGAAGGTACTCTCACTGCGCTGTATGAGGAAAAGAAAGGGAAGTATAAGGACTTGAAGGAGGCCCTTATTGAAGACGCTGAGGCCGAGCTTGCCCCGATGCGTGAACGACGCGCAAGCATTACGGATGCTGAGGTCGCTGCAGTCTTAAAGGACGGCGCTGAGAAAGCAAAAGCGGTAGCAGACGCAAAGATGGTAGCAGTACGTACAGCGGTAGGGGTTGCGTAGTTATGAATGACGCGTCAATACGTGCAATGAGTCTGGCAGAGACGCTCTACAAAGAAGCTGAAGCAACTGCTGCTGAGGAAATTGCTGCACTCGCTGCAGATTTAACGCATGGAAGGATATAAGGCTCCAGAGCATAAACCGGAAGGAATTGGTCGCGCTATAAACGCTCTTGAGAAAGCGCTTGAAAGACATACGCTTGGGAAAGAAGGTATTAAACGGCTTGCTGCCTCAGCCGGAAAGGCAGTGCGCTACAGTCTTATGGGCGCTATGTTTCTCGGACTTGCGGGAGCAGGAAACCACATACGAACCCGGTATGAAGTAACCACCACCGAAAATGGGGGTGAGTTTGCATTTACCCATCCAGATGAAGAAACCACGCACCTTATTGAGTTTCTTACCGGACGTGAGGATGCGACTGAGGAATTCAAGCTACTTTCCGATAGGGAAACGCTACGCCGGGAATATGCGATGCGCGACTACGAGATACCGGAGAACATAGAACATATGACTCGGGAAGAGATTCGCGCAGAAGTGGTTCAATTATTTGAAATAGACGGACAGGTCAGTGCAGAAGCGTATGCCGACACCGTTCTCGGCGCTCCCTATGCGCGCATTGCTTTCGATCCCGCTATGCATCGGACCGTGTGGGAAACGTTCGCCGAGAATGGCGCCCCGCGTGTACGCTTGGCGACCGCAGAGGACGACAGTTTGACGGGACGTGTGATTGGCAACGGACGAGCGCACTATGACCCCCTGACCAATACCCTGTACATTAATCCTTCAAACCCTCGAAGTCATTACCTTGATGAGCTCGCCCACGCCCGGCAGTTTGATCAGGACCCGGCAGGTTCCTACGCACTTGTGGTGAAGAGCCTCGTAGAGACGCTAGTCGACGCTGTTCGACATCGTGAATCCCTCCAGGACGCCCAGCACCGACAGTACAGTCGCCCGGGGACACTCGAGCATAATGCACACGGCTCACGCTCAAGCGATCCTATTCTTACTACTGACGATTTGATACAGAACGGGGGGATGGCAGGAGAAATAATCGATAGCATGCAGGCTCGCTATCATGAACTTAATGAAGAGCGTAACGGTCCACAGGGAGGTAACGAAGAATAGTGCACTTTTATTGTGATGCTATCATTTCGGCACGCAGCGTATGGCTGCTATGGAGGGCGATATGCCTCTCAACAATGAGACGGTGATTCCGGTCACTACATTAACGTTGATAGAAGGTACGGAGACCAGTTGGTCCAAGAAGATGCTGGATCGCATATTCACCAATGGATGGGTATTCGTCTCGAAAGATTCACTTGAAGCACAAACAGCGCTTCCCGTGGAAATCACAGAAGACGGTGCTCCCTGGTTGGTGAAAATCCACTACAGCGAAGAGGATGCGTTCCGCGTCGGTGTTCCGGCAGTGACCTACTAGTCTCAAGGCGCGTCCGTCTGCGATGTATTTCGCGGACGGGCGTCCTTCTTTAATGAGTTCGAAATTACGCCATAAGCGTGCTATTTTATCCTCTATATGAAGGACCGAATCATGATAGGAGATCTGGCCACCCACGTCGGTGAGACCGTCTCCATTTGCGGCTGGGTAGACGTGCGTCGCGACCAGGGGAAGATGGTCTTCTTCGATTTCCGTGACCGCTCAGGCTACGTCCAAGGCGTCGTGCTTCCGAAGAGCGAGGCAATGGAGGCAGCCAAAGAACTTCGGAACGAATACGTGGTACGCGTCACCGGTATCGTGAATGCGCGTCCTGAGAAGAACGTGCAGGCGGATAAACAGAACGGCTCCATTGAGCTTGAGATAACCGGCATTGAAACGTTAAACGCCGCCGAAACGCTGCCGTTTGAAATAACGGGGGATACGTCAGGCATCGATGAGAGCGTCCGTCTTGCGAACCGTCACCTCGACCTACGTTCTCCACGCATGCAGCGCAACATGAAGATTCGTAGCGAATTCGTGCGCCGCTGCCGTGAATTCCTTTTTAGTAAGGATTTTACCGAAATTGAGACACCACTGCTTACCGAATCTACTCCTGAAGGCTCTCGCGACTTCGTCGTGCCATCACGCCTTAATCCCGGAAAGTTCTACGCACTTCCGCAATCTCCGCAACAGTACAAGCAGCTGTTGATGACTGCCGGATTCGAGCGCTACTTCCAGACCGCACGCGCTGTACGTGATGAGGACCTTCGCGCTGACCGCGGATTCGAGCACACCCAGATAGACGTTGAGATGTCATTTGTAGAGATGGAAGATGTCATGCAGAACATCGAGGCCATGATCACGAAAGTGGTAGAGGACATGGGCTTCACCATCAAAGAGAAACCATTCCCTCGTATTTCATACAAGGATGCGATGGAGAAGTATGGTGCAGACAAGTTTGACCTACGCACTGAGGAAGAGAAGGCGCAGGGCATTCTTGCCTACGCCTGGGTAGTAAACTTCCCATTCTTCGAGAAGACGGACGACGGGAAATGGACCTTCACCCACAACCCATTCTCTATGCCTATTCCAGAGCACGTAGATTGGCTCATGAAGGGAGAGAACATCGAAAATATCCTTACCACGCAGTACGACATCGTCTGTAACGGATATGAATCAGGAGGCGGCTCCATCCGTGCCCATAAGCCGGAGATTCTTGAAGCTACGTACAAAGTCATGGGGTACACCAAGGAAGAAATGGAAGACCGAGTCGGCCACATGCTCGACGCGTTTAAGTACGGCACTCCTCCACACGGCGGTATCGCGCTTGGCGTTGAACGCAACATCATGAACCTCACTGGTGAGACCTACCTACGCGAGGTACAAACCTTCCCAATAACACATAACAAACAAACCTCAAT
>DAORIN010000028.1:0-6117 GCA_035438545.1 Minisyncoccota bacterium
CTCGGGTGAGATCTTTGAGTTTCTCATATGCACCAATCTGCCCTTCACGACGAAGTACCGTTTGTACCGCCTCAGCAAGCACTTCAGGGTGAGCAGCAAGTGCTTCTGCCATCGCGCCTGTGTTTGGTTCTATGCGGGAAAGACCAGTAAGGAGCGACTCGTATCCAATAAGTGAGTGTGCAAAAGAAACACCGAAGTTGCGTTCAGTCGTTGAGTCGGAGAGGTCGCGCTGCAGGCGTGATATCGGGAGCTTCCGACCAAAGTGCTCGAACAACGCATTTGCCATACCGAAGTTTCCTTCCGCGTTCTCAAAGTCGATAGGATTCACTTTGTGTGGCATCGCCGAAGATCCTATTTCTCCTGCTTTTGGTTTCTGCGTCACCCAGCTGTCGCTTATGTAGCGCCACATGTCCTGCGAGAAATCGATGAGGATGGTGTTGATGCGACGCACTGTATCAAAAACTGCGACATAGCTATCGTGGCACTCTATCTGCGTCGTATACAGATTCGCCTCAAGCTTATACGTGCGCTCAACGTTTAAGCTGTCAATAAATTTACTTGTGAATGCCATCCAATCAACCTCAGGGTATGCAATAGCATGCGCGTTCCAGTTACCGGACGCACCATTCAGTTTTGCCTGTATCTTGATGTTCTTAAGAGAGGTGAGAGCAGTAGCGATACGTTCGGAAAACACCTTCATCTCTTTACCAAACGTGGTCGGTGACGCGGACTGACCATGCGTGCGCGCAAGCATGGGAGTGGCCGCATAGGTACGCGCAAGCGTGAGCAATCCTTCTTGCACTGCGACGATTCGCGGAACGAGCACGCTCTCAAGCGCGTCCGAGAGCATGAGCGCGTATGCGATGTTATTTACGTCTTCTGAGGTGAGCGCAAAGTGAACCCACTCTGCCTTTTCTTCAAGGGTAGTGCCGCGAATACGCTGCTTGATGTAGTACTCCACCGCTTTGACGTCGTGCCGGGTCGCAGGTATCCCTTCTACCCCTTCAGTCTCAATCTTTTTAACGAGCGCAGCATCCGCCTCAGAAACTGCTGCAATACGTGCCAGAATATCTTCTTCGGCTTTTGAAAGAGTGAACGGGAGCTTTCGTTCACGAGCGAGCGCCATAAGGTAGGCGCATTCCACCCCAACGCGGTACCGGATAAGGCCGTACTCGCTCATATAGGGCGCGAGGCGCTCTACCTTCGAGCGGTAACGGCCATCAAGCGGGCTTATCGCCGTGAGTTCGTTTGTTGCCATACTTACTTCTTACTCTTTTCCATAAGCATCGCAACTCGCTCATATTTATCTTCAATAGTTGCCATGTCTTCCCCGTTGCGGAATGATTGCTTACTCACATCCTTCCAGTCCTTATCACGCAGCCGCCAGCTGTCGTTATCAATGACGTCAGCAATAACAAGGCGACCATCCGTAGTCACCCCAAACTCAATCTTGAAGTCCACAAACTTAAAGTCATGTTCTGCGAAGAAGGCTTCAAGCGTGAGAAACGTATTTCGTATCATAGCGGTCATTTCTGCTATGGCGTCAGTGGAAGGAAGCACCTTACTGCTGTCTATCGTGCGCCCGAGGCTTGCCGCAGGGTCAGTGCTCGGTTTTTTGGAGAGTGCGAGATTCCAGGTGGCGTCTTCGGGATTGGGGATGAATGGGTCCTCCTCACCCTTTAACGGATCGAGTCCTTCGACGAGCGTCTCACCCGCAGCACTCTTCAAGCTTCCCTTCGTTGTTTTCAAAAAATATTCAATGACGGGTTCCTCAAAGCGGTGCGGCACATCTCCTTCCTGTTTGAATTCGGGATGTCGATTCAGGTAGCTGCCGACGGCGTAGCGACGCGCTACGACTTCAAGCGGGACCATAGTGCATTTCTCAGAAAGGAATTCAGTAGGAGAAAGTTGTCGAACGAAGGCAGTAGGAATACCTGCAGCGTTCAACATTTCAAACACGCGAGCGTTAACGATATTTGAATACTCTGCTTTTTTGTTAAATTGCTTCGTAAACTCTGGATTATCAAACGCTGTGATGTCGTTTTTATACTCAACGATGGCACGGGTAGGTTCACCCGGCGCTTCGTATATTCTTTTCGTCTTCCCTTCAGCAATCAGCGGGCCGCGAGGAGAGGCTGGCATAGCTTCAGGTGTTTCCATACTAGATATCGAACTCAAGCGTCTGCCCTGGCTTTTCAGTTCCGCGTGAGACGAGAGTGACGCCCGGCTCCTTCGTTATCTTCCCAGCAATCTTCGCCTCTATACCAAACGCCTGTGCTTCCTTCACCACCTTCTCAGGTTCAGGGGTAATGAGTGCCATACCCTGCCCCATGTTCCATGCGCGGTACGCATCATGATCGGAGATTTTTCCTAGCTTCTGGCAGTGTGCCATCACTTCAGGAGGATCAAAGAGATCGGTGAGTTTTGCGCCAAGCCCGGAAGGACGTAAGACGCGCATCATCTTCTCAGGAACACCGCCACCGGTGATGTGCGCGACGCCGTGAATGGTGCACGAGCCTTCCGTCTCAAATCCGCCATGGAGCGCAACGACGCAGCGTGAATAGATAACTGATGGGGTGAGAGCGGCAATACCGAGCGTGGACTCACCGAATGCTGCCTCATGCCAGTTCTCACCATATTCCTCTTTGAAGATTTTCCGGATGAGTGACCAGCCGTTTGCTCTAAACCCATGCTCCCGAAGCATCACCACAGAATCTCCTGCTTTTATTTCTTTGCCGGTGAAGAGTTTTTCTTTGCGCGCAAACCACACACACGCAGCACCCCAGTGATACGGGAAGTCACCGAAGCCAGTCATCAAGCTTCCCATCTGTGCTATCTCGCCGTTAATGACGGCAACGTTTGCTTCGTTAGCGGCAGCCACATATCCCTTCGCCAGCTCGCGGACTATCGGGAGGTAGCAGTCATCGGTGCCGAGTGTCTTTATGTCGAGGTTTGATCCCACGAGTACGGGTTCCCCACCGCGAAGTACGGCGTCGTCACACACCATGGCAAACAGGTCGTGCGCGATGGTGTCGTGTATACCGACACGTTCTGCAATCTCTACCTTCGTGCCTGCCGTATCAAATCCTACAGAGAAGAACGTGCCTTCGGGGAGGTTGGCTGCTGACACCATTTTGATACCAGCAAAGTCATCAAAAGGTGCGACTATCTGCCCTATGAGTCCGTCCCGGTTCTTAAACGTTTCCTTGGAGGCTTCATACATTATTTTTGATGCTTGTGCTTCGATGTCGACATCGACTCCGGCAAGCGCGTAGGCGTTTGGTTTCTTGTCGTCCATATCAGTTCTCTTTAAGATACTCCTCGTAGCCCATTGTTTCCAGCTTTTGGGCCTTGGCGAGTACTTCGTCTTTTATCTTCTCTTTGTACGCGCGGACCAAGTCCATAATTTCTGTGTCTCCGGTTCCTAATATAGAGGCGGCCAGTATGCCGGCATTCTTAGCTCCATTCACCGCAACGGTAGCAACAGGAATTCCTGGTGGCATCTGTGCGATAGAGAGAAGCGAATCGAGGCCTTTCACTGCCTTGGTGGTAATGGGAACGCCTATCACAGGGAGCGGCGTCATGGAGGCGGTCATCCCCGGAAGATGTGCTGCGCCTCCTGCCCCCGCGATAATCACTTTGATGCCACGACGCTCTGCATTGGTTGCATATTCTACAAGACGCTCAGGGGTCCGATGAGCGGAGACGACGGTGAGCTCATACATGATGCCGAGATCATCGAGTAGCTTTGCCGCTTCCTGCATGACCGGAAGATCGGAGTCTGAGCCCATGATGATCCCTACCGCTGCATTCATGGTCAGATGCTAACACGACGCCACGCGTCCTCCGCTTTTGCTCTCGCTTCAAGAAGTGAGTTTGCAACGGCAGTGATGTGCCCCATCTTCCGGTCTGGTTTTGTCTCTTTCTTCCCGTATATATGGATAGCCACGCCACCGAGCGCTTTTGCATCCTCAACTCCAACCGGGGTCGCAGGGCCAGTACGCTCACCAAGAATATTAAGCATGACGGCAGCGGGTGCGATGAGTTCGGTGCTACCAAGCTCCATACCCATCACGGCACGTACATGGTTTTCAAACTGGCTCGTTGCGCATCCTTCTATCGTGAGATGGCCAGAGTTGTGCACGCGGGGCGCGATTTCATTTACCAACACGTCCCCATCAACCATAAACATTTCGATAGCGAATACTCCGGCACCAGAAAATGACTCAAGCACGTAGTGAGCAAGTGTTTCTGCTTTCTTACGAACACTTTCTTTTACGGGAGCAGGTGCAAGCACTTCAAGACAAATATGACGTTCGTGGACCGTTTCAACCACGGGATAGGTACGTATGTCGCCCGCAACCGTGCGTACCGCCACTACCGCAAGTTCCTTCTCAAAGGAGACGAATCCTTCGGCATAGAGATTGGTGCCGAGCTTCGCGAAGGCAGGAGCAATATCAGCAGGAGTGTTAATTGTCGCGTTACCGCGTCCATCATACCCACCACTCCTTGCTTTCAGAAGGAAGGGATAGCCCAGTACTTCCCCTGCAGCACGTGCGGCTTCCTCGTCTGGTGCATCTTGATAAGGGGCTACCGGAATACCGCGCTCAGAAAGAAAGTTCTTTTGCGCGAGCTTATCTTTAATTAACGCGAGCGTCTCAGGCATAGGATGCACCGGAAGTCCTTGCGCTGCGAGTTCCGCAAGGGCGTCAGCATTTGCTGACTCTATTTCAAACGTAAGCACCTCTGCTTCTTTGGCGAATGCGAGCACGGTTGCATGATCATGAAAGTCTCCCACAACCTGACGCGCAACCGCGGATGCTGGGCACTCAGGCGTTGGATCAAGTACTACGCATTCAATACCGAGTGTCTTTGCTGCCTGCGCCATCATGAGTGCAAGCTGACCACCCCCGACAATACCTAATGTTTTCATGAGAAATACTGAACTGCGTTACGGAACACTGCCATGCCGTCGGCGTATACCGGTACCTTCTTTCCTTCGCGCTCGAGCTGTTCACGAAGCACGGTCCAGTCAGGGCGCTGCTCGAAGAACGTAGCGCGGTCTGGGTGGGGCATGAGGCCGAGGATGCGTCCCTCTTTTCCGGTGACACCAGCAATGTCACGCATAGCTCCGTTCGGGTTATACGGAAGTCCCTGGTACTCGCTCATTTCTCCGGCAACATATTTGAGCGCGACTCTGCCGGTCCCTTCAAGCGTGTCGAGGTTCGCTTCAGTATCCACGTAGCGACCTTCTCCGTGCCCGATAGGAAGCGAGACCTTTGTAATACCTTTCAACCACGGCGTGTCTCCCACTACTTCCATATCTACCCAGCGGCACGAGTAGCGCGCTGATTCGTTCGTGATGAGAGCACCCGGAAGAATGCCGGCGGCAGTGAGAATCTGGAATCCGTTACAAATACCCGCCATTAAGGTGTCTCGTTCAAGGAATTTAGTGAGTTCGTCACCCAAATGATGCTTCACGCGTGCGCCGTATGCTTTCCCAGCGCCCGTGTCGTCACCATACGAGAAGCCACCCGGGAACATCGCTATCTGATACTTCGCGAGCATGGAAGGATTCTTCGCCACGTCTTCGATATGAACGATGTCTGCCGTAGCGCCCGCAAGGGTGAGGCCAGTCTTCGTTTCCTCTTCGCAGTTGAGGCCGTATCCAGAAAAGATGAGTGCGCGGGGAGTAGCCATATTAAAAGTCGTTATACGGAATGTGATATGCCTCCTGGAGTGCATCAAGCGGAAGCGTTGTTGAAACGCTGCCCGTTTTAATGCGAAGTGTCGGCTCATCCTCTACCGTTCCTATCTTTTTAACTGACAAATCTTTCATTGCTGCGAGGAATGCTTTTTCTTTTTGTGGTGCAACCGTCACAAGGAAGCGTCCCGTGCTTTCTGAGAAGAGTGCAGTATGCGCATCCCCGGTGAACGAAACGGTTGCGCCAAGCCCACCGGCAAGCGCCATCTTACCGAGCGCGACGGCAACGCCACCCCGAGAGACGGCGAGCGCTGATGACATGAGTCGCTTTCCGGAAGCCTTTGAGAATGCTTTGTATACCGAGACATTCTCTTTTGCATCTGTTACCGGCACCCGTCCTGACATAAAGGTAC
>DAORIN010000029.1:0-6067 GCA_035438545.1 Minisyncoccota bacterium
TCCACCACCACCGCCGCCCCCAGTAGTAATAGTGGTCACTGCCTGAATACAGTAGGAGCCGTTGTTGTAGTTTGCCGGCAGCCCGCTCTGAGCACCCATGTAGTTCCATGCCATGGTCTGAATAGACGGCATTGCTCCCGTGCCGGTCGTACCGCCAAGCGAAGCCACCACCGCACCCGTGCAGCGGGTACTTCCTGCAGTCGACGCGCTCGTAGATGTGAGCGGTGTGCCATACGTCCATGCGTACGCGACAGGAATGGAGAAGAATGATGTTTCAGCAGGTGCCGCTTCAGCGAGCATAAGCGAGCGAACGAGTGATGCAGTACCTCCATGAACCTCGTACAAATCAAACTGGTTTTCACTGACACGGACTACGACGCGATTACCGGGAAGTGCCCCTACGCCATAGAACAATTCTGGCGCTGCTATTGAGCCTTCGTAGGAGAGAACGGTCGGACGCTCACTATCAAGCGAGAATACGTCGAACGCATTGGTTGCCGTGTTGAAAAGCACGGCAAGCGAAGCATCGGCAACCACTACCGATGAGCTCCACTCTTTGATTGCTCGCGTTATGAGTGATGCATGTTTCGTATTAGCTGCATCAATCGATTCAAGCCCCGTGGAAGACAGCGCAACTACTGAACCGTTCCCTGCGGCTGCTGGAGAAAAGGTTCCTGCCGTAACACTTGCCGGAGCCTCCGTATACCAGGAAGGCACGGTATCAGTCGAAAGGCTCATGCCGTCCCCTGAGAGCGTGTACCATGCTGCCGTACCGTTCTCTAGGACTCGAAAGGTCACTGGCTCCTGGGAGGACGTACCGCTTCGCAAGTACCAGGCAGCGCCAACTGCTAAGGAAATCAGTATGAGAATGCCGAGCGTAATAAGAAGCCCTTTATGAGTAGAATGATGCGTAGGCGGTACGACAGGCGCAGGCGCCATAACGGTGGGTTCGGTAGTCATGCCTTCCATGATAGCAACCAGCGCTTCATGACCTATATGCGCGTGTGCACAACCAAGATGCTAGACTTGAGAGCGTATGAAATCCTTTGACTTCCTTGCGGTGGGCGACATTGTTACCGAACCCTTTATCCGTCTCAAAGAGGCGAGTGTGCACTGTAATATCGATAGCGAAAACTGCACCATCTCCATGCGGTGGGGCGATAAGATTCCGTATGAGTCAGCCGAGGTTTGTCATGCGGTCGGTAACTCCCCGAACGCAGCGGTAGCTGCCGCACGTCTTGGTCTTACGACTGGCATTGCAACCGATATTGGGAACGATGATATCGGCAAAGGCGACCTCGCACAGTTGAAGAAGGAAAAGATAGCAACGGATCATGTACGCATACATAAAGGAATGGTGAGTAACTACCACTACGTACTTTCGTACGAAAGCGAGCGCACGATTCTCGTAAAGCATGAGGAGTATCCGTATCGCTTCCCGAACATCAAGGCGCCCCGCTATCTCTACCTCTCTTCGCTTGCCGCTAATTCCCTTGCGTATCACAAAGAGATTGAAGCGTACCTAGAAAAGAACCCGAACGTATACCTCACTCTTCAGCCGGGCACCTTCCAGATGAAGCTCGGAGTCACGGAACTGAAGGGTCTCTATGCGCGCGCTAACCTTCTCGTCATTAATAAGGAAGAGGCGGCACGTATTCTCGGCCTTCCTGAGAGCGGTCAAGAAATAAAGGATCTCCTCCAGAAGACGCGCGCCTTCGGCCCGAAGGCAGTCATCATCACGGACGGACGCGCAGGCGCCTATGCGTATGACGGCGCTGAGATGCTCCATATTCCCATGTATCCGGACGACCGCGAACCAAAGGAACGCACCGGCGCAGGCGACGCATTCGCCTCGACGGTGACAGCCGCGATGGCGCTCGGCAAGACATTCCGTGAAGCGCTGCTCTGGGGACCTATTAACTCAATGGCGGTAGTACAGGAAGTGGGCGCACAAAAAGGACTGCTGACGCGTGCAGCGCTCGAAGCATTTCTTGCGAAGGCACCGGCCTCCTACGCCGTTACCTCCCTATAGTTTTCCGCTCAGTACGAAAAAGAAAGCGATGAAGCCGAACACCGCGGCCCATACGACCGCGGCTGATGCGAGATCCTTGCTGCGCCCTATCGCCTCATGGTGTTCCGGGTGTACCTGGTCGAGCGCTATCTCGATAGCGGAATTCTGCATCTCAGCGACCATAATGAAAAACCAGCAGAAGATAAGCAGGAGCATCTCGCGTGCATTAAAGGGACCGAACAAGAGGTACGCACCCGGAAGACCCACAATACCGAGGATAATGAGCTCGAATCGTATGGCGAAGTCCTTGGTGAAGGCGTACCTGAGGCCTCGGATAGGGTGGGAGAATCGCTTAATCCAGTATTTCATGGACGAGAAGCACGTTATGACTTCTTCGCTTCATCTGCGATATGCCGCGGCGAAAGTCCGTAGAAGTCCATGAGCTCATCAGGTTCTCCTGACTGCCCAAACACATCCTGTATGCCCATGCGCGTAATCTTCATCGGATGCTTATCTGAGAGACATTCAGCAACCGCGCTTCCAAACCCACCCGCTACCTGATGCTCCTCTACCGTGATGATGCGCTCTACGCGCTTGGCGGCAGCCACCGCAGCCGCGTCATCAAATGGCTTTATCGTATGGAAATGAAGTACCAGAGAACCAATGCCTTCTTCTTCAAGAAGCTTTGCCGCCTGAAGCGTGCGATAGGCGACAGAGCCAGTCGTGAAGAAGGCGACCTTAGGATCTTTTGATTCCCAGAGCGTCGTTGCCTTCCCTATCTCAAACGGCGTTTCGGGAGTCGTGAACAGAGGTTCTGCAGCGCGCCCGAAACGTATATAGCAGGGGCCCGGAAGCTTTGCTGCTGCCACGATGCACTTACGTCCTTCTTCAGAGTCTGCCGGCACCATTACCGTCATGTTGGGGAGCACACGCATGAGTGCGATGTCCTCGAGCATCTGGTGGGTCGCACCATCAGGTCCTGTCTGAATACCTGCATGCATGCCGCCAATCTTCACCGGAAGATGATTTAGGGCTGCGGTAGTGCGAATTTGTTCGTAGCTGCGGCCTGGAGAAAATGCCGCATAGCTTGCGATGAAAGGAATTTTTCCGACAGCGGCCATACCCGCCGCTACCGTTGCAAGATTTTGCTCTGCTACGCCCACTTCTATATAGCGGTCTGGAAACTCCTTATGGAACCACGCAGCGCGTGTGGAATCGCCGAGGTCAGCGGAGAGCACGACCACATTTGGGTTCTCTTTCCCCGCCTCAACAGTACCAAGACCAAACCCATCGCGAGTCGGTTTCTTTTCAATGTCATCCGCGAATACCTTCGCAGAGAGTTTTGCAGCGGGATTGATCATACGGAAAGTATCTCTTTGATAAAGCGCTCACCTTCTTCAGGCGTTGGTGGCTTGCCGTGCCATTTGTAATCACCTTCAATTTCTTTGACGCCCTTACCAGGAATGGTGTTCGCAAGGATAAGGGTCGGCATATCGGCAACTGCTTTCGCTTGTTCTATCGCTTCATGTATCTGGCGAATATTGTGTCCATCAATTTCAATCACATGCCAGTTGAAGGCCCGATACTTATCCGCAAGCGGTTCAAGCGGCATGATGTCTTCCGTGTTGCCTTCTATCTGTATGAAGTTGCGGTCAATGATTTGCGTGAGGTTCGCAAGGCGATATTTACCGGCGAACATAATTCCCTCCCATGTATTACCTTCCTGATGCTCACCGTCAGACGTAAGGCAGTAGATGCGATTCTTTTTTCCATCCATCCGGAGCGCGTACGCCATGCCAGCAGCCTGTGAGACGCCTGAGCCAAGCGGGCCAGACGTCGTCTCCATCCCTGGAAGCTTCTCGCGCTCAGGATGTCCCTGGAAACGGCTGCCGAGCTTTCGAAGCGTGGTCTCTGCTTCTTCTACGGGAAAGTAGCCGGCGTGTGCCATCGTCGCATACCGCACGGGAACGATGTGACCGTTTGAAAGAATGACGCGATCACGTCCCTCCCAATCAGAATTCTTTGGGTCATGTACGAGTGTATGGAAATAGAGCGTGGAGAAAATATCGGTCATACCCAAAGGTCCTGCAGTGTGTCCCGACTTTGCTGCAACCAGCATCCGGATAATCGAAGCGCGCACCTCGCGCGCCTTCTCTTCAATAGTGAGCACTTCTGCTTCGGTTAACGCCATACCGCTGATTATACCTAACCTTTATCGATAGCGCCCATACTGCTCAGCGACCTCTTCAAACGCATGCATGGTCGCCACAAGGTCGGGGGTCTTGAGGAGTGCTGAGCCGACGCAGAGGTTGGTGACGCCTGCGGAAAGGAGATCGGGGGCGGTAGTAAGGGATACGCCGCCATCTACCTGTATCGGCATAGCGGGATGTGTCTTCTTAAACGCTTCAATCTTTCTGAGTACTCGTGTATCAAACGGCTGCCCCTGTACCCCAATCTTTGCGATACCCATGAACTGCACATAATCAATGGCGTCGATGTAAGGCTCAATGACCGAGGTATCCGTATCAATGTTGAGCGCGACGCCGAGCGAGAGAAGGTCCGGCGCAAATCCTTTCTCGTGTCCGTAGTTCTCCCGGAGCTCATCGACGATTTGCTGCATGTTCCGCACGCTTTCCATATGTACGAGTATCTTTGCTGCACCCGCCTCTACCCATTTCCCCACCGTCGCTTCCGGATTCTCCACCATAAGATCCACTTCGAATTTGAAGTGTCCGAGGTACGGGAACTGTCCGTCAGGCTCGAGTACGGAAAGCTCAGCAGGTTCCGAGTACGGCCAGGTGGGAGGCCCTACGAACCGCCCATCGACGATGTCGACTTGGACCAAGTCGTAGAGACCGTCAAGCCGGGCCAATGTTTCATCTAGCACCTTTCGTGAGGGAACGAGCACGGCCGGGATCACGATGCTCATGATGCGTTAGGGATTATTCTGACAGCCGTCCTCGGTCCATGCCGCGCCGTCCGCGATACTTTGATTTCCGCTCGATCCTATACACAAATAGCGTAGTGATGGGGTGAGGCCGTCTTGTGCCGCTTTCTTAGCGGCGTACGGAAGATACGCCATGATGCTATACGCCGTTGCAGAGTTCGGACTCGTCGATTGGAAGTACACGCAGGCAGTACCACAGCGTCCGCCGGTTGAGGCCGCTGCAACAAGTTTCTTACACACATCCGCGGCGGACGCTGCAAACTGACCCGTGAATGTGCCACAGCCGCCGTTTACTGCAATCCAGGGCCCTGGAGTTCCGACGCCGCCACTCTTGATGGCTGCATAGCTTCCCGTATTGGTACGCTCTTGTTCGAGCAAGTTACGAAGCTGCACTGCTTGCTGGCGTACTGCAGCGTCCGCCGCCTTGAGGCGCGCGTCCTGCATCGCGCCAAGGACCACGGTTGAAAGAATACCGATGATGGCGACTACCATCAGGAGCTCGATAAGGGTGAAGCCGCGTGCGGACGAAGGGGTCATAGAGCGATTTGTTCAGGAGTCGGAAGCGGCGCCTGCGTAGTGACATGTTTAAACTGGAAAAGGGTGAGTGCCAAGAGTGCGAGGGCGATGATGCCCATTACTATTTGCGCTCCTCCCGGAGTCTTCACTATCCCGGTCTTAATGATAAGGCTTGTAAAAAAAGAGGGCTTGGGGGCTGGGCGGGTCTGGCCGCTCGGCACGGCTTCGTCGAATTCAACGGTCATAGGGGAAAGTATACCGTGCCCAGCTGATTCCCTATCCCCGCCCTGTAGATACGGCTAGCCGAGCTTATCGACCCGGTTCTGATGGCGTCCGCCTTCAAACGAGGTCTCAAGGAAGATGCGCACGGCCTCTTTGCAGTCCTCCTCTGAGAGAAATCGAAAGCCTAGGGAGAGCATATTCGCGTCGTTGTGCTTGCGAGAAAGCCGCACGATGTCGTACCCGTCAGAGGCGCCTGCAGCACCGGTGATATCTATTGCGGAAACTGCGCCCGTGCGTCCATGAAAGACCGCGGCGCGTGCGCCCGGGATGCGGTTTGCGGCCATCGCTTCCCCGTTCCCGCTTCCCCCGCC
>DAORIN010000030.1:0-6036 GCA_035438545.1 Minisyncoccota bacterium
GCTTGGCATATCGTTTAGGGTCTTGCCGGCAACCCCGTCACGACCGATGGCGTACACGACTGGGAAGTTTGCCTGCGCATCATTTGCACCGAGCTCGAAGAAGAGCTCGAGTACCTGTTCTTCAGCACGTGCCGGGTCCGCTGCTGGCTTATCAATCTTGTTCAACACGACGATAGGCTTGAGACCGAGTTCAAGGGACTTCTTGAGTACGAAACGGGTCTGAGGCATCGGACCTTCCTGAGCGTCGACGACGAGGAGCACTGAGTCGATGGAACGGAGCACGCGCTCCACTTCTGAACCGAAGTCGGCGTGGCCCGGGGTGTCCACGATGTTGATCTTGGTGCCCTTGTATTCCAAAGAGGCGTTCTTGGAGTAAATGGTGATACCGCGCTCCTGCTCGATCTTATTCGAGTCCATGGTCGCCCCCTCAACGACGGCTCCCGTCTGGCGCAGCATAGCGTCCGTCAAGGTAGTCTTGCCGTGGTCCACGTGAGCGATAATAGCGATGTTTCGGATTTCCATAATGTAAAAAGGCCCGCGGGCCGTTATGCAGAGAGAATACGTTGAAAACGAAGGAGCGTCAATCGCTCTAAATAAACCCGCCTGCCTGTATCTCCCACAGTTTCTTGTAGAGTCCGCCTTTATGCTTCACGAGCTCGTCGTGGGTACCGGTGGTCACTACCTTCCCTTCTTCGATAACGATGATGCGATCCATCTTCATGACAGTAGAGAGGCGGTGGGCGATGGCGATCACGGTCTTTCCTTCCATGAGTTTTGCAAGGGCATCCTGGATGAACGATTCCGATTCTGAATCCAAAGAGGAAGTTGCCTCGTCGAGCACTAATATAGGAGCGTCTTTAAGAATGGCACGTGCGATAGCAATGCGCTGGCGCTCACCTCCCGAAAGCTTGATGCCGCGCTCTCCCACAAAGGTTTCGTACCCAAGCGGGGTGCGTGAAATAAACTCTTCGCAGTGTGCCTTCTTTGCGGCAGCTATCACTTCTTCGTCAGTGGCATCGCGCCTCCCGTAGCGAATGTTCTCCATCAGCGTGCGATGGAAAAGGATTGGTTCCTGTGGCACAAAGGCAATAGCGTCGCGAAGTGAGTTCTGCGTTACTTGTGAAATATTCTGATCATCAATGAGAATCTCTCCTCCCGTGACGTCATAGAAGCGAAGCAGGAGTTTGGTGACGGTAGTCTTGCCGGCGCCTGAGGGACCTACGAGTGCTACCTTCTCCCCCGCCTTAATAGCCATATCAAAGTCGGAAAGAATGGTGCGCTCCCCGGTAAAGGTGAAGTTAACGTTTTTGAATTCAATAGCTCCCTTATGCACTAAGAGCGCTGGTGCGTTCGGGACGTCAGTTATCTCGTGTGGTGTCTTAAGTATTTCCACCATCTCTCCGGCGTCAGCGAATGCTTCGTTGAAGTTTCGTATCTCACGGTTTATGGAGAACACGCGATCAAAGGTTGAAAGCAGGTACGATTGAATGAGAACGAAGTCTCCCACCGTGAGAAGTCCCTGGCGCCAGAAATGGAACGTGCCGAACAGGAGCGCAATATTGATGAGCACCATCAAGATACCGAGAATACTCCACCCGAGCTCATCCATGTTCCATGTTTTAAGCACCGCTCTATACCAGTCCGCATGTACCGCTTTAAATCGTTTCTCTTCGTAATCGGTTCCCGAGAACAGATCGATGGTGTTCTGGTTTCCTATGGCGTCGGCGAGTGCTCCCGTCACCCGACTGTCTTGTGCGGCGCGCGCCGCACGAAGCGGGTTATTCGCGCGTATCAGTACGACCTGGACGGTAAGAATGAGCACCACCCACCCGCCATACAGAAGACCGAGAAATGCGTTCTGCAGGGAGATGACGACTAACGCGCCGCCTATGAAGATAGCGGCAGGCAAGAACTGCATGACGATGCCATCAAATATAGTCTCGAATGATTTCGAGAAGCGCCCGACGCGGCGCGTGAGGGTGCCGGCGAATTGATTCGAGAAGAACCGATAGGAATGGCGGATGAGATACGCGTAGGCGAGTTGGTAGGTGTCGCGCAGCACGCGTGCATCAAGATAGACGAGCGAGTAGATATGGAGGCGTATACAGACCCAGTTTATGAAGAGGAGTCCTGCGACTACCGTCAGTATCCAGGTCATCTGTGCAATAGACGCTGGGTCCTGATTCCCTGCTGCTATGAGGTTAAAGAAGTCGCGTAAGAAGAGCGGTTGGATAAGCTGAACGAACTGTACGAAGATGCCGCCGACGATAACGCCGGTCAGGAGGAACGGATACTTTCCCGCGGCCTTCGCGTAGATGCGTATCGTTTCTTTCGTGTAGAGGCCGTCGCGCGCGCCCGTCTTCTTTTCCATACGCCTCAATATAGCACTGCTATTTGAGGTAGCGGTTCACGTTCGCGACGTGCGCTTTGTAGTTCGTGGAGCAATGAATGACGCCGCGCGAGTCATGGAGGTAGTAGAGGCACGCGGTCTTTTGAGGCGCGAGTACTGCAGCGATGGATTCAAGCGAGGGATTGGCTATCGGGTGCGGCGGGAGTCCTTCGTACTTGTACGTATTAAAGGTAGAGGTCGACGTCTTATCATCCACGTTTGGGGTGGGCCACCAGTCTTCTTCACTACCCACCATATATTGGAGTGTAGCGTCCACCTGAAGCTTCATATTCTTATTGATACGGTTCCAGAGAATGCCGGCGACGAGCGCCTTGTCGTTTTTGGCTGCTTCCTTTTCGACAAGTGCCGCTAAATTCACGACGTCCGTCCATGGAATATCCTTGTCCGCGGCAATGGTAGCGTAGGGCGCGAACGCTTCTTCAAAGCGTCCGCGAAGACGGGCAGCGATTTGTGCGGGTGGCTGATCACTCGGTATGAGATAGGTGTCAGGGAAATACACGCCTTCAGTGAGGTCAGCGCTTGTTTCCGTCGCTGCAAGCCACTCGTCATGCTGTGCGCGCGTCCATCCGAGGGATTCGGTGAGAATTTCCGCTATCTCTTCTTTGCGTACGCCGCTTGGAATGGTTATCCACGACAGGTACGGCGCACGGCCCAGAGTGGCGGCAACCGTCCAGGCGTCCATATCACGCGCCAGCTCATATCCTCCCGGGCGAATAGAATCGTCGGTGCGTGCAACGGTATACGCAAAACGGAACACAAACGCATGTCGTACGAATCCTTTCGCTTCAAGGTCAGCGGCGATTTCTTCAAGGGTCTCGTCAGGCTGCACGATGAGATTTTCCCGCGTCGTGTCAGTTCCCGGAGGACCGAAGAGCGCAGCGTGGAGCGAAACAAAGATAATAAGGAGGGCGGCAAGCACCAGGAACGCATAGAATATATGTCGTCCCCAGCTCTGGAATACTTTTTCCTTGAGAAACTCAATATGGCGCTGCAACATTTATATGCAGTATACCCTGGTCGTTAATCGTATCTCCATGAACAATACGGATACTTGAGGATGCTGGTAAGCAAATGCTGCCTACGGCGTCTATACTAGAGTGAGTGCTAACCATTAATTCCTATCAACCATGTCTAAAAATAAATTAGCCGGAGTAGTGCTCGCGCTTGCCCTTTTGGTAGGAGGCGCTACCGCCGCTCCTGCCTATGCCGCCACTCAGGCTGAGCAATTGGCGACGCTTATTGCGCAGGTGCGCGCACTCCAGGCGCAGCTTGCTGCTCTTACGGGAGAAACCGGATCCTTCTCGATGAATCTCACGCTCGGTTCTTCGGGACCTGACGTAACCCGCTTGCAGAGCTGGCTCATCGGGAAGGGCTACGGCATTCCTGCCGGAGCCACCGGCTACTTCGGTGCGCAGACACAGAGCGCACTCGCGCGCTATCAGGCCGCAGTCGGCATTGTTCCTGCGTCCGGATACTTCGGTCCGATTACCCGTGCTCGAGTGAACTCGATGACGGTCGTTACCCCGATACCAACGACGCCAACGCCAAGCGATACGTCTGACCGCACGGAAGCGGCGGACGCTATCGATGATCTTGATGCAGCAATAGATGACGCACAGGACGACATTGATGACGCCGAGGACGATGGCGAAGACGTTGATGACGCCAATGACCTCCTTGATGATGCGCGTGACCTCTTGGCTGACGCCGAGGACGCGTTTGACGACGAGGACTATGACGAAGTCATGGACTTAGTCGACGAGGCGATGGACGTCATTGATGAGGCCCTTGATGAGGCAAATGTCGACTCTGACAATGAAGGGGATGCTGAAGTCAGCCTTCGCACTGCAACCACGCAGTCAGTGAGCGGCGCAGATAACGACTACGCGACCTTCAAGATACGCCTCACCTTGAACGCATTCGGTGATGATATGTACCTCCCGCAGGATGCAGACGATGCCGTCACCTATCAGATTGAGGACGCATCAGATGGTTCTGTGGTGGGGTCTGCTACCACCATGAGTGCTACCTTCTCTTCAAGTGCTGACGAAGTAGGTGACTACTACATCATTGATGAAAATGGTGACGAGGAGTTCACCCTTACCGTAACGTTTGACCCAACACCGGGCGACGAGGGTAAGAGCTACCGTTTGCAGCTTCTCACGATTGAGTACAACGACTCTGAGAACGCTCCAGACAGCACGTGGAGCACCCACGGCGATAGCGAGTTCCAGACGCCGTCTACCTACATTAGCGACTAGGAAAGACGTTCGTTCGAACTTTTGACAAGAGCCGCCCCTCGGGGCGGCTCTTGTCATATAAGTATGGAAATATGCAGTAAATATGCTATAGTTCGGGCAATGCAAAAGATACTTTCCGCGCTCCGCGGAGCCTTCCGTCGTGTTATTCGTGCGATTACGCCGCTCTGGGTGCGGTTCCGCGCGCTTCCCCGCTGGGCTCAGGCGCTTATCGTTGCTGTCATCATCGGTCTCCTCTTTTTTATTAGTTCCCTCCTGGGAAGCGCCCCGGCTGAAGTAAGTAACGCAGGCCGCGCTGTTACGCTTCGCTCGGTTGCCGAACTCTCGGGTGCAGCCACCGGAGAAAGCGTGGTGGGTTCGGTACGCGCCCGCTCTGAAGCTGAGATACGCGCAGAAGCGGCAGGCACTGTGCGCCGCGTGAACACAACGATAGGCGCGAGCGTTCCGGCAGGCTTCATCATCGCGGAACTTGAAAACGACGCGCAGGCGGCTGCAGTCCTCCAGGCAGAAGGCGCGTACGACGCTGCGGTTGCGTCGCGCGCCTCCGTGTCTCCAGTAGATGTACAGACATCAGCACGTAATGCCTACCGTTCAACGTTTGAAACGCTTGATGCGGCCCTTGAGAATCAGGTGGATACGGTTTTTGGTGAGATAACGCCGTACGGACCAAAGCTCCTCATCAATCCGATTGGCACTGATGCAAGCGTGCTGCCGCGCGAACGACATCGTATCGACGGCCTTATGGATGCTGAACGCACAACGCTCGCTTCTGCGGCAACTACTGATTCAGAAGCACTCCTTGCCGGCATTGAGCGTACCGCGCGTCAGGTGGCTACCTTCATCGATACCCTCGTTGAGACCGCGAATGCGACAGGCTCTGGCGCAAGTGCAACGCAAATAACCGCACTCACCGGAGCTCGTGCTGCAGTGAATGGCGCACTCACCTCTATTACAGCTGCGCGGGCGTCTCTTCGCAGTGGCGCTACCTCCTCTACCGCTTCGGTTGATGCAGGGGTAAAGAGTGCACTCGGAACCCTTCGCCTTGCTCAAGCATCACTTGAGAAGACGCGACTACGCGCACCGATAGCAGGCACCATAAACTTCCTCCCGATTCGTATTGGTGACTATGTTGGAAACTTGGATCATGTTGCTACCGTTGCACAGAATGGTGCGCTTGAAATTGTGTCCTTCGTTTCAGAAGATGCACGCGCTGGTCTTGAGGTAGGTGCTAAAGCGGTGGTTGAAGGAACGTACCCGGGCACCATCACGTCTATTTCGCCGGCCTTGGACCCAGTGAATAAGCAGATAGAGGTGCACGTGTCAGTGGACGGCACCACGGGACTCGTGAACGGTCAGTCGGTGCGCCTT
>DAORIN010000031.1:0-5935 GCA_035438545.1 Minisyncoccota bacterium
CCATGGTGCAGGCTACCGGTTCCGGGCCACCTGTGCGCTCTAGTACATTCCGGTAGATGAATCCTGCAAAGCCAATAACGATGATGAGCACAATGCCGCCGATAAGTGATTTCATATTATTTTTGTTTTAGAGCATCCCGTATTTCTTCAAGTACCACCAACTCTTCTGACTTTGGCGCAGGCGCTTTTGGTTCCTTATCTGCTTTGCGGAGAAACTTATTAATGAACGATACAAGCAAGAAGAGCGCGAACGCAGTAATGATGAATGAGATCAACGCCTGGATAAATACGCCGTACTGAATAGAGGCTTCCCCACCTATCGGAAGCACGAGGTCACTGAAGTTCACTCCGCCAATGAGCATCCCCAGAGGAGGCGTGAGTACGTTGTTGACGAGCGACGTAACGATACCGTTAAATGCGGCGCCGATAACGACGCCCACTGCTAAATCGAGAGCGTTTCCCCGAAGGGCAAACGTCTTAAATTCTTTAAGGAATGAGTTCATGAGGAAAGTATAGCAAAACTACTTTTCTCAATTGGGGCGACTTGTGGGGCTCGAACCCACGACCGCCTGGACCACAACCAGGTGCTCTACCAGCTGAGCTAAAGCCGCCATGTACGCACGTTCACTGTTTCGCACTTATACCATGCGATTTGATGCGGAGGAAGCGGACGGTTACACCTGCTTCCCGCTTTCGCGGAAGAAATACCATCCGAAATGTCCTAAGAGGAGGATGAGTTGCAGTTGGAGCGCAAGGATCGTTGCCTGCCACAGATGTCCTGTCGTCGCCCAAAAGAAAAGTTCTGTGATGATGAACGCAAACAAACGCCACTCAAGAGAAACTGATAGTGACTTCATGAGTCGTTGCTTCATGCATTTATCATGCAGTGGAATAACTTCGGGGACAACCTGTGTACAGTGCGTGGAAAACGAGAGGATATACAAAAAGCGCCGTGTGGCGCTTTTTGTGTTTAGTGCCCAGGAGAGGACTCGAACCTCCACCCCGTTAAGGACTACCACCTCAAGGTAGCGTGTATACCAATTTCACCACCTGGGCAGGTGTAACGCCCACTATACGCGTCGAACCTCGTCTTTTCAACGAGGCTTACGCTGCTGCCTTCTCTTCTGCTACTTCTGCAGGAGCTTCCGCCTCTGCAACTACCTCTTCTGGCATCGCCTCAGCGACGGCCTCATCAAGCGCCTCTACTACTTCTGCTGCAACATCTGCTTCCTTTTCTGCGAAGTCGTCGGTGGAGACGTTCATCATGCGCATGTTGCGGAGCTGGCGGCGTACTTCACGAGCCACCTTCTCACGGATGAAGTAGAGCTTTGCGCGGCGTACCTTTGAACGCTTTACGATCTCGATCTTCTCGATGAACGGAGCAAAGAGGGGGAAGATACGCTCGACGCCAATGCCTGAAAGGGTGGCACGAACGGTGAAGGAACCTCCTGCCTCGGAGCCGTGCTTAACCGCAAGGACGAGGCCTTCGAAGACCTGGGTGCGGTATACGTTAGCCGTGGTGTCCTTCTTGTTAGCTGCCTTGCCCTTCTTCTGCTCGGTAATCTTCTGGTGGACACGAACGGTATCGCCCGGGCGGATGCCGAGCTTCGTGCGTTCCTCTGTCTTAACGGGAGTTATTACGCCTGCCATAGTTGCGCAACTGTAGCATAGGGCCTAGAGAGAGGCAATAATCGCCTCAGCTCCGGGAAATTCCCCTACCCCCTGCACGAGGTCATCCGGCATCGGTGCCTGGATGAGTTTTCGTTCACCGTTTGGTAACGGCACGTCGAGCATAAAGGCATGAAGACCGAGTCGATCAAACCCTAGATCAGCTTTTCGGTTCGGTGCATACAACGGATCCCCCACTACCGGGTGGTGAGTGGCTTTTAAGTGCACGCGAATCTGGTGGGTGCGTCCGGTCTCCGGCATCACTTTCATAAGCGAGTGCGTTCCGTTGTCAGCAATTACTTCATAACGCGTAATAGCGTCGCGAAGCGTGCCTTTTGCTTTTGGTTGCGCACTCCGCAGACGGAAGTCCTGGCGGGAACGACCAATGGCAAAATCAATCATGCCTTTGCGTTCTTTGGGTACTCCGTACGTAAACGCAAGATAAGTTTTCTTCGCTTCCCGGTTTTGAAATGCTTCTTTAAGAGATGCGTGCGCTTCGGGAGTCTTTGCAAGAACTAAAACACCAGAGGTCTCACGATCAAGACGGTGCACGATGCCAGGGCGGCGAATCTCCGTGCCGTCCTGGAGCCGCTGCGTCTCTCCTACATCAGCAGAGGCCGGGTAGTGCGCCGCAAACCAGTCGCTCACCGTCTCTTCAGTTCCCTTCCCGTCCGGGTGCGTCATAACGCCCGCGGGCTTGTTGACCGCAACGATAGCATCATCTTCGTAGATTATCGGGAGTTCCATGCGATTCACCTTATCCTGCTCGGCGTACTTATACTAGCGGCCCCGTCTACGATCCCGCGCAGTGTACTCATCAAGTATTGCGTTGAACTCTTCTTTGGTGAATGCGGGGAGCTTGGTCTTCGTGAAAAACAACTCGCTATACACTGAACGCCACGTCATGAAGTTAGAGAGACGCTGCTCTCCACCCGTACGGATGATGAGATCGGGATCGTGTATATCGTTACTCCAGAGCACCTTTTCAAACGTAGTCTCGTCGACTTCTTTCACTCCCCGTTTAAGAAGCTCATTAACGCCGGCAATTATCTCAGCACGTCCTCCATACGAAAGCGCGACGATGAGAGTCGCTTTGGTACCCTGTGCCGTAACCTTCTCAGCACGCTGCATCTTTTGCTGGAGTGATGCACTGAACCGCTCGCGCTGTCCAATAAACCGCAGACGCCCTCCTTCCTTTTGAAGCTCCTCAGCCCATCGATCACAGAATTCTTCGAACAGTTTCATAAGATAGTCCACTTCTTCCGGACTGCGCTTCCAGTTCTCTGTCGAGAACGCGTACACGCACACCTCTTTTACTCCTGCATCCATTGCGAAGCGCAGTATCTCTTTCACTTTTTCCATACCGCGCCGATGTCCTTCGAGCTGCGGCAGATTATGTTCTTTCGCCCATCGACGATTACCGTCCAAGATAAAGCCGATGGAGGTCGGCACGCCTCTTTCACTCATACTGGATTTTGAACTTCGTGAATTCACCGGTAGCAGGGCTCCATGAGACCGCGACGTTCGTGACGTGGGAAAGAAGTGATCCTTGCCAAAGTTTGAGTGCGTAGCGGTCCAGTTTTTCACGCTCTCCTTCAGCGATAACGCGCACAGTGCCGTCCGGCAGGTTCTGAACAGTGCCTACAAGACCAAGGCCGCGCGCATTTCGGCAGCTAAAGTCGCGATACATCACGAGCTGTACCCTCCCAGACACGATTGCGGTCATTCGTTCCATCCTCTTTCAAGAATACCGCATTTCAGGTATGGTTCTTGGACGGGCGATTAGCTCAGTTGGTAGAGCAACTCATTTACACTGAGAAGGTCACAGGTTCGAGTCCTGTATCGCCCACCAGACCCATGCAAAAACCGGCCAAATGGCCGGTTTTTGCTGTAGTGCCCGAGAGAGGACTCGAACCTCCACCCCCTTACGAGGACGACGACCTGAACGTCGCGTGTCTACCAATTTCACCACCCGGGCTTTGCTCGATTATGCCCATAGATTTCTTAATCTTCAAATATTTTCTTTCGAGGCGAGGGCAGGTCCTATTTTTATACATCTCCGTACTTAGTAAAATTGCTTCTCTTTTACTGTATTTCAACTGAAGACAAGAGGAGTTGTGTTTATGGTCTACAGAACCTCTTATTTTAATCCTCCGTATCAGATTTTTTCTTAGCCAGGAGATATATTTCGGACTTGCCGAAGCAAAAGAAATATAGAATCGGTAGCTTTTTCTAAACACGGAATCATACCGAGAATAACTACATCCATCTCCGTCAAAATAGCCTCTTAAGAAATCGAAGAAATACTGATCTGGAATCAATACGGAAGAAAGAGTTTTTGATTTTGCGGGTGTTAGCCCAATGGACTCGAGAAAACGATAAAAGAGCACGTCTCCGAACTGCGTGTGATATGCAGGATTCCCTGCACCAGAAAACTTGATGCTTATTTTTGTATCAAGTTTTAAACATTCCTTGAATGTCTCAACTTGGTCTCTATCTTTTGAAGTGAAATCGATATGACGCCCATCTTTCGATAAACACCCATCGGCAGTCAGCAGTCCAATCGCATATGCAAAGTTGGAAGACCAGATTAAGACTATCTTGCCTTTCGGTTTTGGACCTGTCTTCGCCATTTCTCAACCTTAACTGAGACAATTAGCATCTATCTGTTATTTTGCACACAATCAACACAACTTTTCCTTTAATGGTGCTCCCACCAGGAATCGAACCTAGATCTACGGCTTAGAAGTCCGCTGCTTTATCCATTAAGCTATGGGAGCTTTAAAACAGTACCGGCCTTAGCGCGACGGGTCAATGAAACGATACTCATTACGGTATCGCGCTTCTTCCGCAGCTCTCAGTTCAAAGAGTGCCTGTGCCTTTTCTACTGAGTTAGTGTCAGGAGTTGCTTCTACGGGCGCACTCTGACTCGTTGATTCTTCTTCAAGAGCGATAAAAAAGAACCAGGCATTCCATACGACGCTCGCAATGAGTGCGATTATGACGAGCGCAAGGAGGAGCAGCCAATCGCGCGTTGGGTCTAAGTGCTTAGTGCCGTCATGGCTACTAAACCGTTTCAAAAATGCCGTGAGTTGTGGAGGAAGGTTCATAGGTTATGGCGTACTCATAGTACCGATAACAAACACACCCGTTGCGGTCCACTCCCCTTCTGCGGAACCGTTAAGGGAGAGGTCTTGTACCATTCCCGCATACGGTCCGGTCTCAATAGCGCCCAAGGTGCGCATCACGCTATTAAAGGGACCAGTAATAGAAAGCGACAATGAGATACGTCCATCTGTCGCTGGCTCACCTCCGGTCACTGACGCAACTTGGAGTGTTGCACCAAAGTCGCGTCCAGTTTTCTCAAGCTGCTCAAGAAATACCACGATGTCAGCGGTGGCAACCAAGTGAGAAGCAATGAATGCTTCTTGCAAAGCGAGCTCTGCTTCTGCAGAACGTGCTGACACGCTTCGCACGCGGTCAGCATCTTTCACCGCGATTTCTCCCGCAAGCGTTGCCGCTTCCGCATCAAGCGCCTGTACGTGTCCGTACCACAGCACGTATCCCCCTATCGCAAGAATGGCGAGGAGCGCTGCAATGCCGAGATGAATGATCGGGGGTTTCATATGGCGAGAGGGCCCGTAAGGGTAATGGTGAACGGAATGTCACGTTCTTTGGCATATGCCGAAAGCGGGAGGTCCGCACTCTTAGCAAATGGAAGCTCTGAGAGCGCGAGTGCGTAGCGGCGTAGATCTTCACGAGTCGCCGCCATGCCGGTAAGGGTAAGGCGGCCATCAGGTGAAGGAGTGTGGAACGTGATGCCCGTAAGCGTGATACCACCGCGCGGCACTGCAAGCACCGTACGTATAGCCGCTGACGCAGACGGTGCTCCGGAAAGCGTAAGGATGCGACTTGCGTCTTGCTCGAGGCGAGCCAGTCGTGCATTCATCTCTCCTTCCCCAGACGAAGCAAGCTTTTCTGCAAGTTCGTTTAAGTGTGCGCGTTCAAGCGCTACCGTGTCATTCAAATAAAGATACGAGGGTGCAAGAAGCGCTGCATGAATCACCACAACCACCGCTACTGCAAGGAGGAGCGCCGTACCAAGTCGGTAGAAATAGGCCTGACGGAACGCACGGATACGTTCTGACGGAAGAAGATTAGTGAGTTCAGCCGACATATTCTCGTAGCGCTAAGCCAATGGCAGTGCCGTACGCAAGGGACTCCGTGTACTCAAGCGGCGGCAACCACTTATCTCGCGGCGCAAAGT